>CAZVOS010000099.1:0-7946 GCA_964628845.1 uncultured Bacteroidales bacterium
CGACAATCCCAATACCCTCGATTCTATCAATATATGGGAAGACGATTTCTGTTATCATATTCACATCCCACAATTGCTTATACCACCAGCATTATGCGATAAGAATTTCGATGGTATAGATGATTGGATAGACGATAGGGGCGACAGGTTTCATTCTTCTACAGGTTATTTGCACGATGCTTATATGCTTGGTGATGGCGAAGATTATCCCTCAGGAACACCCCATGTGTATCCTCACCTCGACGAAGGTATGGCCGGTTGGGTTACAGAAGGCTGGTCGAGTGGGCCAGACAATACCTATGGCAGTGACTTTTTCGACAATCTCGGGAAAGTAAATTTTACCATTAATGCTCTGTACGAAGGCAAAGGCAAAGAAGGCCCTGTGGATATAAGCAAAGGCGGCTGGCTAGTGGTGGAAGAAATTTTTGGTGGCTCTCCCTGGGTCATTTTTTCGCACAACCTCTCGGCCTATGCCGAAGGAAGTCATATTAACCTTACTTCAAAAGCTTCGCCCTCTGTGGTTAAGTTCGGTATAGACACATCTTACGTAAAACACCACATCACAGACCTGAACGAACCCCACGAATTCAACAGCCAATTCGACCCATATAATGTAAGCTATGGCTATAGCGAAGTAACTGTAACCACTTATGCCGGAGGCAAAGACCCATGCAGTCTTATAGAACCCACAGACCACCTCCCTGCCATCATCGACCCCACTACCGACCACAGAACACTTACACTTGTGCCCTTAGCCGACACCGCTAATCCTGATCTAGTCAACTATCCCCAAACTGTGTCAGGCACCTTTGTTGAAGCTATGGTTACCGTTGTAAATGGCACCGATGATAATTGGATAGATACCAAAATCACTGCTGTTATTCCGCCCGAACTGGGCAACACACACGTAGTCTTCAGTTATGTGGCATATCCCCGCCCGCTGGTACCTGCTGTAGCCGACCCTGTAACAGGTAATGTGTTACATAGCGGCGACCAGATAGGTTCATTTGTCACCGGATGGCGATTCAACCAGCCCGACGGCGAAGTGCTCGTAAAACTTGGCGACACTCTCAACCTGCTGCAACCTACTCGCAGGGCTTATTTCCTATGCCTGATAAGTGTGGACGAAACATTGGCCGAAGGAGTCTATAACATTGATTTTGAGATGTCTGGAGATAAAATTCATTATACCGGCACTCACAACGGTAATTTGAATTATGAAGTACCCGAACTCATGTTTAGTATCGTTCAGAAAAACAACAATGGGCAGATTGCCGAATTCGAGAAACTTATTATTGGCGAAAACGAACTAAGTAGTCTCGATGTGCATACCACATCAGAGTTTACTGCACTCGAAAATGTAAAATGGTCGCTCACCGATGTGAACCACACCGATTTCTCTGTCATGTCCAACACACTACCCGCCGTCTATAATGCAGGCACAGGAATTGAAACCATAGACCTGAGCAGCTTCTCCTCTTTCCCATCTATAGACACATGCAGCATTTATATTTTGGAGCAGGGACAGGTGAACACCTATAATGTACCTGAAGCCCAGGATGTTGCCATTACAACCGAAGAAAATCTTTTCTTTACTTATGCCGACTCCTCATATTATACATCGGATGGCCCTGTGTATGTGGTGCCCATAGGCCCTAAAATTTGTATCAGCAAATCCATTTACAGTGTAAACGGTCTGCGTGTGAGTGCACAGGACACCATACAGATTCCAACTGACAGCACCCTGCATGTGGTGGCCATCATCACGGCCTACAATGCAGGAAGTGATATCGCAGTGAATACCATTTTCGACATCACTCACAGCAACACTTTCAATATTATTCAGGATAGTCTGCCTACGTACTGTACTTATTCTTCTCCGCTTGTTTCGGCTTCTATGAGCACCTTTGTTCCTGGTCAGCTTAAGAATCTGTATCTGCATTTTAACCTCAACGAAGGCATCTGCGATTCTATGTATAACACTATTAACCTTATCAATCAGATAGATATCAGTTATAACGGACTTTTTACGTCTCATCACTACGCCTATCCAGACACAGGTCTGCTCTTACTGCCTGCACCAGATCTGAGGATGTTTTCCATTGCTTCGGATGCTGACGAACTGCTAAGAGGAGGCCGCTCTTACTTCACCGCCACTGCTACTAATGGTGCTGTTGTTTCTAAAGATGCATGGCTCAGGGTTTATACCTTAAGTAATACCGATACCCTCCTTATTGCTGAAACCCAATATCCTGTACTTACACCTTACCAAACTGTAAGTTTCGACTTCCCTTATGATGTACCTTATGATGCCTATACAGTAAACCTTTATGCCAAGATTGACGCTGCCGATACCATTTGCGAAATGTGCGAAAACAACAATACAGTAACTTTGATCCTTCCTGTAGAAGAAGGCGCATGGATTAACAACGTTCACGTAACGCCCAATCCTTTCAGCAGCTTCACCACTTTTTATTATGAATTGGGCGATGACATGCAGGAAATTTATATAGATGTGATTACAAGCGAAGGTAAACTGGTAACACGACTGAGCAATTGCCCCGCAGGTATTGGCCCGCATACAGTTAACTGGCAACCTGCATACCTGAGTAAAGGGGTGTACCATTTCAGGATTCTTGGTGTAGTAAGCGAAGGGAAAATTAGAGAATATGCCAATAAGCTTATTAAATACTAGCTCTTTTGTTATACTCTAAAAAAGATTTTTATTTTATTCACATCAGTATTGCTTCTCTTTTGTCTAATACCTTCTAATCAAGCTTACTCTATTATATGCCTCGGATTGAAGCATCTTTTGCTCTATAATCGTGTTCTAATTAATCGTTTAGGTAGTTTTAATACTTTGAATTTTATAATTTATATAGTATCGGTATGTGTTAATCACTTGTTTTAATTATTTCTTCTTCATCTTTTATACATCTTATAGATAATCCAATCTCATTTTCAAAACTGCTGTTTTCTACAAAACCAACATAAGTGTTTAAATAAATGCTGTAAGCACTTCTGGCTGAATGTTTGGATGAAGTCCAATAGTTGCAGTTATAACCTTGTGTTACATAAGAGCCGTCATTAAATCTGTGTCCACATGGCAAGGCAGAAAACCCACTACTGTCGGTGGCTTCTTCGTTAGGGCCTTCCCAGCCCTCAACAGATTTTAATCTTCCACCTGCCGAAATGTTTCCGCCTAAATAATTGATTAGTTTTTTCCATTCCAAACCATCGGGTACATGCCAGCCATCGGGACAGATACCTCTGCTGTCGGATACTACATACCAGTTGTAGAGCTTGGGGTAGATTATTTCTTCTTCAGTTTTATTATCATAAATACAATAGGCACCAATCTTTTGCTTTCCCCACATCCTTGTATCTGTAATATTTGGAATTGAATCACCATTTCGATATCTTGTAACTTTCAGATTTTGTTTAAGCCATGTTTGATGTCCTATATTGATAGTATCATATACATTGCCATCAATATCTGTTATTGTTTGAGAATTAAGTGTGGAATAAAAATTAAAAAAAATAAATATAAGAAGAATATTGTGATAATTTAAATATATAATATTAATAAACATACTTTTAAGGTATTTCTATTTTAATTGAAAAATAATATTAAAATGTTCATATTAAAAAAAAAATCATTTTTATACAAATATATAATAATTTATTAAGTAATTTTATTTTCTATAGTTTATTTAACAAAAAAAATATACAAATAATAAATTTATAATATACAAGCAAATATATTTAAATTTAAATATATTTGCATTTTTTTAATTATTCAGATGAAATCTTTATTAACTGTTTTTCTTTTTTTTATCTTCTTTGAGGTCTACTCTCAAACACCCACCATTACAACCAACAGCCCTATACAAACAAGTTTCTGTGCAGGTGGTAATATTTTAATACAATATGAAACAACAGGGAGTTTTGATATCGGTAATTTCTTTACAGCCCAACTTTCGGATATGTGGGGTAATTTTTCAAATCCTGTTAATATAGGTACAGTTCCTATTAATACAGGTATAATACCAGGTACTATTCCTAATAATACATCTTTTGGTTTTAATTACCGTGTGCGTGTTGTGTCAAGTAATCCTTATGCAGTGGGTTCAGTAAGTCCATTACCTCCTATAATTATAACAAATTCTGCTGTTTCAGCCACTATTGTTGCCATGCCCGATGCAGATGTATGCTATGGCGACACTGTTGAACTTTATGCCAATTTTAATGAAACTTATCATTGGTCAACGGGTGATACCACACAATCTATTCTTGTTACTCAATCAGGAACATACAACGTCACTGTTACAAATTACATCACTGGTTGTGAGGTAACTTCTGATGATATCTATGTTGAAATATTCCCCTTACCTGATTTGAATCTGGGTATAGATACAGGTATATGCGATGGCGATGTATTTGTACTTGATGCAGGAGCTGGATATGAAACCTATAAATGGAATAATGGACTCTCCGACACACAGGATTTTTTTGTGCATACTACAGGCACTTATTTTGTCGAAGTGAAGGATTCAAACGATTGTAAAAACAGCGACACCATCAATGTTGTGGTAAATCAGAATCCTGTAATTGATTTAGGTAATGATACTTCATTTTGTGGAAATGTATTTTTTATTGATGCAGGTGCTGACTTTATTAATTACAACTGGAATTTTGGCTTGTCCTATAACCAAGTGCTACAGATAAATCATGCAGGAACTTATTTCGTAACAGTAACCGATTCCAATAATTGTAAGACAAGTGATACTATTTTTGTAAATGTGATGCATATTCCATTTTTGTCGCTCGGTAATGATTTGAGTATTTGTGGCAACAGCATCACTCTGGATGCCGGAGCTGGTTTTGTATATTATAACTGGAATGATGGTCTGTCTACATCGCAGTATTTTACGGTTATCCAATCAGGTACATATTATGTGATGATAGCTGACAGTAACGATTGCAAGGTCTCGGATACGGTTAATATTGCAATCAATCACCTGCCTTTTGTGTTTCTGGGTAATGATATTATTACTGATGACAGTCAGATTATTACATTAGACGCAGGAAGTGGTTTCAACAGCTATTTATGGAGCAACGGCTATGATACACAAAGTATTGAAATACATACAGCAAATACTGGTGAAGGCACATATATATACTGGGTTGAGGTATTTGATGGTGTTTGTTTTAATTCGGATACAATCATTATTACTGTTGATAATGATTATTCTTTTGAAGAATATAACGTTAATAAATATTTAAAGATTTACCCTAATCCCTTTACTGATAAAGTAAGTATTGAACTTATAGTTAATAAGCCCAATGTTTTTGAAAGTACTTATATTAGATTTTATGATATACTTGGCAATGAGTTATCTTTCGATTATGTCAGAAACATTAAATCATATACAATATATGGGCAAGATATACCATCAGGTATATATATGTTCCAGATTTTTGAATCAAACAGAATCCTTTACACAGGACGCCTCATTAAGTACTAATATCACTTAATAAATTTGTATTTGTAATTCATCTGATGTACTGTGAGGCATGAGTGTATCGGCAGTACACCAACACATCTTCCTGTATCAATGGCATTAAATAATGATGTGTCGGCTTTTATAACACCATGTTCCTGCGATAATGAAGTAATGAAAGCCCTCCCCTCAGGTCTGTACCACGACATATCACTATTGAATAATACTATCTCCCCATAGTTTTTAGAACCATTCTTTAATAAATAATCTTTTGACAAGTGTACTGCACCCCCATGGATAATTATTTCGTTGCGTTCTTTATGCTTGGCAACAACAGGACAGGCAAGCGTAAGGGCTATATCTTCGTATAGGCAGGTACCCAAATAATATTGCATTAAATCATAAAAAATAAAATTGCCAGGTCGGTATTCATCAAAATGTTCCAGTTTTTCGATAATGCTGCACGAAGGGGTATCGCCATAAGACAGTAAGATGTTTGGAAAAGAAGATTCGTAGCGTTTTCTTAAGTTTAAAAGTTGTTCTAAGGCATCAAAATAAATATGCTTGATATCTTCTTTATTCTTAGAATGATAGCTGTGCCCCGCATGAGCTAAAAATCCCTTAAAATATAGTTTCTTTTCATTTTTCAGGATATCAATAAGTGAATCCATCTCTTTATAATTACGGGCATCAATACCAGTACGCCTATGTCCTGTATCTGTTTTAATAAAAACAGATACAGGATATTTCGTTTCTCTGGAAATGTGCTTTAATGTCTCTGCATCTTCAACAACAATGTTAATGGTATGTTTCTTACAAAGCTTGTTTAAGGATTTAAGCCAGTGCCTGTTAAATGGGAAAGCAATTGTAATATCTTGCCATCCCCGTGATGCAAAATATTTGGCCATTTCCATGGATGATACAGTAATCATTTTGATACCTTCTTTCTGATACCATTGTGCAATTTTATCAGAAAAGTGTGTTTTAAAATGAGGTCTGAAAATACAATCTTTATCAATCTTCGATTGCATCGCTTGTATATGTGCTATACACTTTGATTTGTCGAGAACCAGAGCAGGTTTTTTTAGTTGTTCTATCATCATTAAATAAGCTTATCTTGTTTTCCCAGTATTAATATAAGCTCTACAAGTCTCTTTGAGTAGGCAAATTCGTTGTCGTACCAAAGAACAAGCTGCACCAGTTTATGATTAAGAACTTTTGTTGAGAGCCCATCAAATATAACAGAATGGGGATTGTTTATAATATCGCTCGAAACAATAGGGTCATAGGTGTATTCCATTACTCCTTTAAGATAAGAGCCCGCTGCTTCTTTCATTAAATTGTTTATGTTTTCGGGTGTGGTATCATTATTAAGAAGTGCTGTAAGTTCGATAAGAGCTCCATCAATTAATGGTACACGGGTAGCAATGCCGTCAAATTTATTGGTCAGTTGGGGCATAATTTTGATGACGACTTTAATAGCAGTTGTAGTTGTTGGAATTATATTGGCAGCCGCAGCACGGGAACGCCTTAAATCTTTATGCGGTGCGTCTATAATGCTCTGATTGTTGGTATAGGGATGCACGGTATTGATAAAGCAACTATTTATACCAAAGTTATTATCCAGAACCATTAAAACAGGGGCTATACAATTTGTGGTACAAGAAGTATTAGATATGATTTTATGGGATTTGTTTATTTCTTTTTCATTCACTCCAATAACTACACATTTATCAATTTTACCAGTAGGAGGGCACGAAAGGATGATTCTTTCAATACCTTCCCTGAAATGTTTTTTTAAATCTTCTTCTTTAGTAAATTTTCCCGACGATTCAATGATATAATTTACATCATGTCTTTCCCAGGGTATGTTCGAAGGACATTTTTCCGAATAATAAAATACATCATGTCCATTAATTTTTAATTTATGTTCATCAACAATGCTCACATCATGTTTAAAAGGACCATGTACCGTATCATATTTAAGTAAATAAGCCAGCGTATTGATGTCCATCAAATCGTTTACCACAATAACATCAATATCTGAATATGAAAAACTATGACGGAACACCAGCTTACCTATGCGTCCAAATCCGTTGATACCAATCTTTACACCCATAATTTAAAATTTAGCAGAAACAAAATTACACATTTTTTTCAAAAATAATGGCTTCAGAAGATGTTTCAAATTGTGACAAGTGAATTCTTTTCCAAGTGGCTTTATTTTTAGTATATGGACTAGCGCCTCTATTATGGTCATCAAGTCTTTTATCTGGCTCAGCAGTTTGCCCGATATAGAGTTCTCCGGTGCTTTCAGATTCTATTATGTAAACAAAATGCATAAATAGTAAAATTAAAAAGGTTTCCGAAAACCATCCGAAAACCATTTATACCGACCTAAAGGTCAATCTTTGGCCTTCCGTGCAAATAGTTAAATTTGTG
>CAZVOS010000100.1:0-7924 GCA_964628845.1 uncultured Bacteroidales bacterium
AGCCGATTTGCCAAATGCAAGTCCCGACCAGAACGTCAAACCTTGTCCAAATTGCAAATGATAATCACCAATAGCTAAGGATTTTATTTTCCCAATATTCTTCATATAGAAATGAGCAGAATAAAAATCAAAACCGTTTTTCTGTGTGCCTTTGAAAAATTCTTCTCCCTGGTCTTTCTCGGCAGTAATACCAAAGCTGATATTGTTATAATAGTTGTATTTGTAGCGTGTGTAAATACGGGAAGGACTCCCTAAATAACGTGAATTAGGATTTAAAGTAAGCAAGGAATCATCAATATCCGAAAATCCGGTTTGGGTCTCAATATTTTGTTGATATCTTATAAATAATTGATTCTCTCCCCGCTTGAGCATATCTTTAAAACTTATTTGCCTGTCCGACACATCACCCGATACAAATACATAGGGCAATAGGAGGTTTATTGTTTCAGCATCAAATCCGTCTATGCTTTGTAGCTCCAAAAGTGATAAAAGTTTACCATTTTCTCTGATATGTTCCAACAAATTATTAATCTGAATATCATTAAGGAAGAAAAACTTCTGAAGTTCATCATAGTTGGCTCTGTTAAGATTAATTTTATTCTTCAGATAGGTGTCAAGTTCTTCCAGTAAATAAGCAAAATCTACTTCCTCGTCAGTGGCTTCAACAATATCCTCGAGTTTCTGTTCAAGCGTTTCATTTTTTTCAGTGGTTACTGGTGGCTGGGGTTCCTGGGCCTTTAATTTCAAAGGAATACTTATGAAAAGTAAAAAATAAAGTAGAAGATAGCTGTTCTTAGATATAGGATGCAATACTTTCAAATTTATGTTCATTTGTAATGTAAGCTTATTATTCTTAATTAAATGTATATGATACCGACAATGCTGGAGAATAACCCAGAGTGTTATGTCTTGATGTGCCAAAATCAATTTTCAGATTCTTCATGTTAATACCAAAGCCAAAAGAAAATACAGAGGGGTTATTAGCAACACCTGTACGTAAATACACATTTTTAATCATTTCGTATTCGATACCCAATTTAAATAAGGGCTTATAATTAATGTCTTTTTCTAGCTCTGCAATAACATTCAATACAGGGCTGAAAATATATGTCATGCCAAAACGGATATAGGATGGAATACGTTCTTCAACATTTTCAGTAAGCTTAACTCTTAAAGGGTTATATATTTGTGTTCCCACATAAATTTTTTCCGAGAGTTTTGCCAGTAGTCCAATTTCAAAAGTAAAAAGTCCTTTCTTGCCATAATTTTCGGCCAATTGTGTTAAAAGATAATCAATTTGTACACCTGCATTAAAGTTATTTCCCAAGGGCATTGCGTAAGCCAATCCTACTTTATTCTCATTATATAGATTAAACCCAAACTGAGAAAAGCTTAATGCAAAAGTGCCACTGTTCACAGGTAAAGCAAATACACCGGCTTTTGTACCCAATTCCTTAAAAAGAAATTTATTTTCGTAGATGATGCCTGCTGATATATGTCTGATGTCTGCTAATCCTGCCTGATTATTAAATGCCGACCAAATATCCCTGTTAGTTACAGAGGCATTGGCCATAGCTGTTGATTTGGCACCTGTTGGAAAAATATCATGAGAAGCATATATTCTTATGGTAAGTATTATAAGAATAAAAATAAATACAAGCTTTTTCATTTTTTGTTTACAATTTAAAATTCAATTAATAAGTATAGCAAACCTAAGAATTTTTTATGAATAAAAAAATTTAAATTAATTTTTAATTAAAAAAGGAGAGCATATTATATTATATGTAAAATTTAACATTTTTAATTATATTTGTCAAAAATTTGAAAATTTATTAACTTTAAAAATCAATAATTATGTTTAAAAATCATCCAAAAGGATTAATAGTTGCCTTTTTTACAAATATGGGAGAACGTTTTGGGTTCTACACCATGATGGCAATATTAGTTATGTTTTTACAAGCAAGATATGGCTTGGCAGCCGATGAAGCTGGTAGCTATTACTCATGGTTTTATTTCTCTATTTATGCGTTAGCATTGGTTGGTGGACTTATTGCTGACTGGACGAAAAGATATAAAACTGTGATTTTTATTGGACAAATTATCATGTTTGCTGGTTATTGTATAATTGCCATACCTGGTTCTGAATTATGGATATCTGTAAGTGCATTGTTTGTTATTGCACTTGGAAACGGATTGTTCAAGGGCAATTTGCAAGCTGTTGTTGGACAAATGTACGATGATGAAAAATACAAAAAATTCAGGGATAGCGCTTTTATGTTGTTTTATATGGGTATCAATATCGGAGCTTTTTTTGCTCCATTTGTTGCTAAAGGGATTAAGGATTTTTGGTTAAAAACAAATGGTTATTTCGAAAATGCTAACTTACCTTCTTTATGCCATCAATATATTAAAGACCCTTCATCTAATATAGAGCAATTTCAGGAACTTGCTAATGCTGCAATCATACCTGGAGGAGGTAAATCTGCTGCCGACCTGAGTACTTTTGCTGCTGATTATATTAATGTCTTTTCAACAGGTTTTAATTATGCTTTTGCTATTGCAGCCGGAGCAATGATAATATCGCTGTTAGTTTATATTATTTTTGGCAAGTTACTTCCTTCAAAACATAAATTAGCTTTAGAAAATAAACAAGAAAACGATATAAAAGAAAATAAATCTACAGTAAGTTTAGCAAGTAATCTAAAATATGTTTTCATCTCATTAGGATTAATGGCTGTTATCACAGCTCTGTTTTATGTTGCTGATAAATACACTGATATTAAAGATATTGATTACAAATTTGGTTTAGCAGTAGGCCTATTTGTCGGGTTCGTGTCGCTGATATTTCAAATGTCAAATAAAGAAGAGAAACCACGAGTGGTTGCTCTAACCTTGGTCTTTATTGTTGTTATCTTCTTTTGGATGTCTTTTCATCAAAATGGATTAACACTTACCATGTTTGCTCGTGACTATACAAATGTTTTTGTAGGACCTTATACAAATTTATTCTTTAATATATGGTCTATATTATCGGTTATTGCATGTATAGCAGGTTGTGCTCTCTTCTTCTTTAATAAAAAAGCCATAATTAAAGCTATCGGTGCTGCTGCATTTCTTGGATTTGGTTATTTATGTTATTATTTTGCAAGCAGCTCAGATGATTTAAATAAAATTTCTCCTGAGGTATTCCAATCTTTCAATCCATTGTTCATTGTTGCTTTAACACCTCTGGTAATGGGATTCTTTGCATTTTTAGGAAGAAAAGGTAAAGAACCTTCTTCACCTAAAAAGATTGGCATTGGTATGGGCATTGCTGCTCTTGGATTTGTCATAATTTTAATAGCTTCTTTGGGATTAGTTTCACCAAAAGACATGGCAGGCATAACTGTTATTGAAGGTTCGAGAGTTTCACCTTACTGGTTAATGAGTTCATATCTGGTATTAACTATAGCAGAATTGTTTTTAAGTCCTATTGGCCTTTCCTTTGTAGCTAAAGTAGCACCACCTCGTTTTCAAGGTCTTATGCAGGGAGGTTGGTTGCTAGCTACAGCAGTAGGTAATAAATTCCTGTTTATTGGCAGTTTAATGTGGGGGCGTATTGATTTATACTTATTATGGGGTATATTTATAATTTGCTGTATTCTTTCAGCTATTTTTATATTCTCAATACTGAAGAAACTTGAAACGGTAACAAAATAAAGTGATAGGTAAATTATATAAAAAAAAGCAATCGAAAGATTGCTTTTTTTATATATATTCCTCAAGTATTCCTTTCCCTTGCCTGATTACTGAAAGAAAGTCATCAGTACAGTCTACAACAGTTGATGGCTCATTATCTCCATAGCCACCATCTATAACAATATCAACTATATCTTTATACTTTTCGTATATAAGCTCTGGGTCAGTAGTATATTCAATAATATCATCTTCATCATAAATTGAAGTGGTAAGTATGGGGTTGCCTAATTCTCTTACTATCTCAAGTATTATATTGTTATCAGGGATACGAATACCTACTGTTTTCTTTTTATTCTGAAATAATTTTGGTACATTATTATTTGCATTCAGAATAAAAGTAAAAGGCCCGGGTAAGGCCTTCCTCATTAATTTGTAAACATTATTACTTAATGGTTTTGTAAAGTCGGAAATGTGTTTAAGGTCTGAACATATAAACGAGAAATTTGCCTTATCTACCCTTATACCTTTTATCTGAGCAACACGTTCAACACTCTTTTGCTTGAATATATTACAACCTAAACCATATACAGTGTCGGTTGGGTATATAATGATACCACCCCCATTAAGACAATCTACAATGGTTTTGATGTGTCTGGCATCAGGATTTTCGGGATAGAGTTTAATAAACATTATTATCGTATCTTTTCAGACAGCAAATGTAATGTTTTTTTTTAACAAAAAAATCTAAGCTCCTAATTGTAAGCGGTAGAAAGCAGATACAACAAGCTCTTTATCTTGCTGAGACAAGTATTGACGTACAGTTTGCTTGTTGTCTTTAATAAATTCCTGATTTAACAATATGTTTTCTTTATAAAATTTTTCGAGTTTTCCTATGGCAATTTTTTCGAGCATTGCTTCTGGTTTACCCTCTTGTCTGGCTTGTTCTTTACCGATTTCAATTTCTCTTTCTATTATTACAGAGCTGACATCATTTTTATCTACAGCTACAGGGTTCATAGCTGTTATCTGCATGGCCACATTTTTACTTATTTCATCTAAATTGGCCACATTGTTTTTGTTAAAAGAAGCAATAGTGCCTATTCTGTTACCATTATGATTATATACCATACAATAAGGAGCTTCGAGTATGTGATAGTGAGCTAAGTCTATTTTCTCACCTATCTTACCAATCAAATCAGTAATGGAATCTTTTATTGTTCTGCCATTAATTTCGTAATTAAGTAATTGGTTGAGGTCTTTTGGTTTTTGAATTAAAGCGTAGTTAGTTATTGTATGAGCAAAATCAATAAATTCCTTATTTTTTGCAACAAAATCTGTTTCGCAATTCAACATAATAATTACTGCTGTCGTATTGTCAGGATTTGTTTTACCCAATACGATACCTTCATTAGCATCATGGTCTGCTCTGTTGCTGGCTACTTTCTGTCCTTTCTTTCTTAAATATTCAATAGCTTTGTCAAAATCACCATCCGATTCAACAAGAGCTTTTTTACAATCCATCATGCCTGCTCCTGTCATTTGTCTTAATTTGTTAACCTCACTTGCAGTTATATTTGCCATCTCTAATAATATTAAATTTATACAATTATTTTTATCTTTTTTTAGAAGCTAGTTTTTTTACACCTATTGTCTTTCTGTCTTTCTTCTCTTTTTCAATAGCTTCGTCTTCATGAAGCTTTTTCAGTCTTTTAACCTTTTCAGCTTCAGTTTCATGTTCAACGAGTTCATCCTCATCAATACCTTCGAGGGATTTTAATCTTATTTTTTCTGCCCTTTCTTCTTCTTCATCTTCTGTTTGTTTATCTTTTTCAACTTTTCTGTCAGCCAAACCTTCTTCTATAGCCCTAACCATCTCTTCTACAATGATACCTATAGATTTTGCAGCATCATCGTTGGCGGGAATTGGGAAATCTACTTCATTGGGATTAGAATTGGTATCAACAATAGCAAAAGTAGGTATATTTAATTTTTTTGCTTCAGCTACAGCAATGTTTTCAAAAAGAATATCAACAATAAAAACAGCAGCTGGAAGGCGGGTTAAATCTACAATACTGCCAAAATCTTTTTCAAGTTTAGCTTTCTCACGTGTAACCTGCAATCTTTCTCTCTTCGACATGTTTTCTAATGTCCCATCAGTTGCCATCTTATCTATGGTTGCCATTTTCTTCACAGCTTTTCTGATAGTGGCAAAATTGGTGAGCATGCCCCCAGGCCATCTTTCAGTCATATACGGCATGTTAGCTCTTTTAACAACTTCGCTCACAATGTCTTTTGCTTGTTTCTTTGTAGCAATAAACAATATTTTTTTACCAGATTTGGCAATTTGCTTCATAGCATTTGATGCTTCTTCAAGTTTTGCAAGAGTCTTGTTTAGGTCTATGATATGGATGCCATTACGCTCTGTAAAAATATAGGGAGCCATTTTAGGATTCCATTTTCTTTTGAGGTGCCCAAAATGTACACCTGCTTCTAATAATTCATTATAAGTTACCATTATTAATATTTAAGTAAATAATCACTAATTTGATACTAACGTTTACTGAACTGGAACCTCTTACGGGCTTTTGGACGTCCAGGTTTTTTCCTTTCAACCATACGCGGATCTCTGCGTAATAAACCTTTGGGTTTTAGAACCAAACGGTATTCAGGTTTAATCTTGCATAAGGCACGTGATATGGCCAGCCGTAATGCTTCTGCCTGCCCGTTAGAACCACCACCATCAATATTGACTTTTATATCATAAATACCCTCGGTATTTGTTAATACAAATGGCTGATTTATAACATATTGTAAAGTTCCTGTGGGAAAATATTCATTTGCATTTCTTTTGTTAACGGTAATCTCTCCCTTACCTTCTTTAACATAAATTCTTGCTACAGCAGTTTTCCTTCTGCCAATTGCATTTATGATTTCCATCTTTATTTAATTGAATTTAATTTGATTAATTTGGGTTGTTGTGCCTCGTGAGGATGTTGCGTACCAGCATAAACATAAAGATTTCTGAAAAGAGAACTCCCCAGTCTGTTCTTTGGCAACATGCCTTTAACAGCTTTCTCTATGATAAATTCGGGCTTGTTTTTCAACATCTTTTTGAACGAATCAAAACGCTGCCCACCTGGATAACCTGTATGTCGTACATATTCTTTGTTGTTTTCTTTATTCCCTGTCAACCGTACTTTCTCGGCATTAATAATTACCACATTATCCCCACAATCCACATGAGGTGTAAAGTTTGTTTTACATTTGCCACGTATCAACTTCGCAACTTTTGTAGCCAATCTGCCCAATACCTCATTTTCTGCATCTACCAGTAACCATTCTTTTGTAACGGTTTCTTTATTTGCAGAAATTGTTTTATAACTTAATGTATCCATGCTTAATAGTTTTACTTCTTTTTTAATATCTTCTTAAAAATCGGAGTGCAAAAGTAAAACTATTTTTTGATATAACAAATATACTTTTTAATAAATTTAATATTATTTTATTATTTTTTTAAAAATGCCGCATATTTATATCCTATTCTAATCCCAAAGTAGAAACCTGGAAGATTATAATAACCTTTACCTCTCCTGAATATATTCCATCCAACCATCGTTAAACCAGATGCTAAGTCATTATCTATATTCAAATGCCTGAACCCTATACCACTATATATGTCAAGTATAAGATTTTTCTTATTTATGAGTGGCTCAAACCCAAGTAAAAGCGAAAAAGCCCATATTTTCTTAGTCTTTTTATATGTTCTTCTTTCAAAATAGGCAAAATCGTACATGGCAAATTCCTTTTCTTCAAAATAACTGATTTTCTTATACATGACCTCTCCTGCAATGTAAAACATATTGTCATCTCCCAATGGAGTTATATAATATTTTATCTGATTTTTTATCCTAAAGCCATCCATTCTTGAATCATTGTTCCAAAATGGACTCATGAAGTGACTTATATAACCAGCTTCATGCTGTAGATGAAAATAATTATAAACATTATATTGATAGGACAGTTGAAACGAAGGTGTATAGTCAAACAAAGAAGATACATTAAGCTTGGCAAGGATAAAATGATTTTTGTTCTCTACAACTGATACGGAATCCTGAGCATTAACTACAATGTATTCAGAAATTAAGCTTATTATTAAAATTAATTTTAATACTTTCATCATTCATTTAAGCTATTGAGTGCTTGCAATATGTGATAACAAATAGATACTGTCAGGATTGCTATAAGA
>CAZVOS010000101.1:0-7923 GCA_964628845.1 uncultured Bacteroidales bacterium
AAAGCTCATGTACCATTGGCAGAAATGTTTGGTTATGTAACCCAACTAAGAACCATAACTAATGGTAGAGCTACTTCAAGTCTCGAATTTTTAAATTATCAGCTTACAACTAAAGCAATACAAGAAGAAATTATTACCCGTTTGAGGGGTTATTATTATAGTTTTTATTAAAGTTATTTATTAAACATTAAATATATATTAAAGTGAGCCAAAAGATTAGAATTAAATTAAAATCGTATGATTACAATTTGGTTGATAAATCAGCCGAAAAGATTGTAAAAACAGTGAAATCAACAGGTGCTGTTGTAAGTGGCCCAATCCCCTTACCTACTAATAAAAAGATATTTACTGTCCTCCGTTCTACTTTTGTCAATAAAAAATCAAGAGAACAATTTCAGCTATGTTCTTATAAACGATTAATTGACATATATAGTACAACATCTAAAACTATTGATGCACTCATGAAATTGGAACTTCCTAGTGGGGTTGAAGTAGAAATTAAAGTATAAAATAAATAATATAATAAAATTAACTTAAAATAAAAAATGTCAGGTTTAATTGGAAAAAAAATAGGAATGACCAGCATTTATGATGCCTCTGGTAAAAATATACCATGCACGGTAATTGAAGCAGGTCCTTGTGTAGTAACGCAAATCAAAACCATAGAAAAAGAAGGTTATGAAGCTATTCAACTCAGTTTTGATGATAAAAAAGAGAAGAATACAACTAAAGCCCTCAAAGGTCATTTTGAAAAAGCTAACACTGCACCAAAAAGAATATTAAAAGAATTTTCAAGATTCGAACAAAGAAAAAGCTTTGCTGATATTCTTACAGTTGATGTGTTCATTGAAGGTGAGTATATTGATGTCTCTGGTGTTTCAAAAGGTAAAGGATTTCAGGGTGTAGTCAAAAGACATGGATTTAGTGGTGTAGGTGGTGCAACACACGGCCAGCACAATAGATTAAGAGCACCAGGTTCTGTAGGAGCATCTTCTTGGCCCTCAAGAGTTTTTAAAGGAATGAGAATGGCAGGGCATATGGGAAATCAAAAAGTTAAAATAATCAATGTGCAAATATTGAAAATTATTCCTGAAAAAAATATTATAGTTGTTAAAGGATCTGTTCCAGGTCCAAGTGGTTCATACTTAATTTTAGAAAGATGGAAATAGAAGTATATAAATTAGACGGTACTAAAACCGAAAGAACTGTAGTCCTTAATGAAGATATCTTTGGAATAGAACCAAACGACCATGTTTTATACCTTGATGTAAAACATTATATGGCGAACCAACGACAAGGCACAAGCTCTTCTAAAGAAAAATGGGCTGTATCTCACAGTACCAAAAAAATTAAAAGACAAAAAGGCACTGGTTCTGCTAGAGCTGGCAGTCTTAAATCTCCACTCTTTAAAGGTGGTGGTACTGTTTTTGGCCCTCAGCCCAGAGAATATAACTCAAAACTAAATAAGAAGGTTAAACGCCTTGCACGGTTTTCTGCTCTAAGCTATAAAGCCAAAGAAAATAATATTATTGTTATTGAAAATTTGAACTTTGATGAACCAAAAACCAAGTTGTATAAGGATTTCCTGAATAATTTCAAAATTTCTGATAAAAAATCATTAATTGTGCTTGGTGAATCAAATAATAACGTATATTTGTCCTCTCGAAATTTGAGCAAGTCAAAAGTTGTAATGTCTTCAAATTTAAATACTTATGATATTTTAAATGCTCAAACTTTGGTGTTAGAAGAAAAGACATTAGATTTTTTTAATAATAATGTATTGTAAATCAGATAATTGTAAAACAATAAAGAATATCATAAAATGAATATTTTGATAAAACCCTTAATTACTGAAAAAATGACCACAGCTAGTACCAAATTAAACTGCTTTGGTTTTATTGTTAATAAAAGGGCAAATAAATTAGAAATTAAAAAAGCTATTGAAGATTTATATGGCGTTACTATAACCGATATAAGCACTATGACATATAGTGGGAAAAGAAAATCCCGTAATACTAAATCAGGTGTAATTCTTGGCAGAACCAATGCATTTAAGAAAGCTATAGTAAAACTAAAAGAAGGTGAAACGATAGACTTTTACAGTAATATTTAGAAATTCTATTTAAAATGGCATTAAAAAAATTCAAACCCACAACATCAGGTCAACGATTTAAAGTAATAAGTACCTTTGATGATATTACAACAAACAAACCCGAAAAATCTCTTTTAATCTCTTTGAAAAGTTCTGGAGGTAGAAATAATACAGGAAAAATGACTATGAGATATATGGGTGGGGGACATAAAAGAAAATTAAGAATTATAGATTTTAAAAGAGAAAAAGATGGTATTCCTGGGGTTGTTAAAACTATAGAATATGACCCAAACAGAAGTGCTCGTATAGCTCTAATATTCTATACTGATGGTGAAAAAAGATACATTCTTGCACCAAAAGGTCTTATCGTTGGTCAGACTATTAACTCCGGTATTGGTGTTACCCCTGATATTGGTAATACCATGTTCTTAAGTGAAATCCCTTTAGGGAGCAATATTCATAATATTGAACTTAAGCCAGGTAAGGGAGCTGAAATTGCAAGAAGTGCAGGTATCTCTGCCCAGTTGATGTCAAGAGATGGAAAATATGCAATAATTAAAATGCCTTCTGGTGAAACAAGGATGATATTGCTCACTTGTAAAGCAACTATTGGTGTAGTCTCTAATGCTGACCATAACCTGGAAATTTCTGGAAAAGCAGGAAGAAGCCGTTGGCTAGGTCGCCGTCCAAGAACCAGAGCTGTTGTTATGAACCCAGTTGACCATCCAATGGGCGGTGGAGAAGGAAGAGCTTCTGGTGGACACCCCCGTTCAAGAAAAGGTATTCCAGCTAAAGGTTATAAAACACGCGCTAAGAAAAATACATCCAATAAATACATTGTTGAAAGAAGAAAAAAATAACATAATATTATATATATGAGCCGCTCATTAAAAAAAGGTCCTTACATCAGCTTTAAGCTCGAGAAGAAAATATTAATAATGAATGAAAGTAAAAAAAAGTCTGTCATTAAAACATGGGCAAGAAATTCAATGATTTCTCCAGATTTTGTAGGTCATACTATAGCTGTTCACAGTGGTAATAAATTTATTCCTGTGTATATTACTGAAAATATGGTTGGTCATAAATTAGGTGAATTTGCACCAACAAGAGTTTTTAGAGGTCATGCAGGGAACAAATAATAATTAATAAAATTTAACAGTAACATGGGAGCTAGAAAACGCGATAAAGCAACAGAAAGAAAAGAAGAAAATAAGCAAAAATATTTTGCTGTCTTAAAAAACTGCCCTACTTCTCCACGAAAAATGAGATTAATGGCTGATGTTATCAGAGGACAGGAAGTTGAAAAAGCTTTACATATTCTTAAACTTAATTCAAAAGAATGTTCTATACGTTTAGAGAAACTTCTCCTTTCTGCAATAGCAAATTGGCAGAATAAAAATGAAGGACAAAGGTTGGAAGATAATTCTTTATGTGTTAAAGAGGTCTTCGTTGATAGTGGCCGCCAGTTAAAAAGGTTAAGAACGGCACCTCAAGGTAGAGGATACAGGATTAGAAAACGCTCTAATCATGTAACTTTAATAATTGATAAAAAAGAAACATTATAATAATAAATATACATAATTAATGGGACAAAAGACAAATCCAATAGGAAACAGATTAGGAATAATCAAAGGATGGGATTCTAACTGGTACGGAGGCAGAAATTATTCTTCCAAGCTCGTTGAAGATGTTAAAATACGTAAATATATTAATGCCAGTCAACGTTTAGCTAAGGCAGGTATTTCTAGAGTTATTATTGAAAGAACTCTTAAATTAATAACTATTACCATTAATACAGCACGCCCTGGTATTATTATTGGTAAAGGTGGACAGGAAGTGGATATGCTTAAGGAAGAATTAAGAAATATTACAGAAAAAGAAGTCCAGATAAACATAGCTGAAGTTAAAAGACCTGAATTGGATGCGCTTATTGTAGCAAATACTATTGCAAAACAAATAGAAGGTCGTATATCATTCAGACGTGCCATAAAAACTGCTATTGCCTCAACAATGCGTATTGGTGCAGAAGGAATTAAGGTTCTTATTTCAGGTCGCTTAGGTGGTGCCGAAATGGCCAGAAGTGAACAATATAAAGAAGGCAGAACTCCATTACATACTTTAAGGGCTGATATAGATTATGCAACAGCAGAAGCAAACACAACCTATGGAATTATTGGTGTTAAAGTTTGGATTTGTAAAGGAGAAATTTTCGGGAAAAGAGACCTCTCGCCAAATATTGGTGTTACTTCAGCTAGTGCTAAACAATCTCAATCTAAAATTAAAACATCTCAAAGAAAAAGAATAAATTAAATAGTAAAATTTATATCCAATGTTACAACCAAAAAAGACAAAATACCGCAGGCAGCAAAAAGGGAAAATGAAAGGTAACACCAAAAGAGGAGCCGAATTGGCTTTTGGTTCTTTTGGTATTAAAGCCCTTGAACATTGTTGGCTCACAGGACGACAGATTGAAGCTGCCCGTCAGGCAGTTACACGTTATATGAAAAGAGAAGGCCAAATATGGATAAAAGTATTTCCTGATAAACCTATAACTAAAAAACCTGCTGAAGTACGTATGGGTAAAGGAAAAGGTGCTCCAGAAGGTTTTGTTGCCAGAATCTCTCCTGGTAGAATTCTTTTTGAAGCTGAAGGGGTCTCTCTTGAAGTTGCTAAAGAAGCATTAAGACTTGCAGCACAGAAATTGCCCATTAAAACAAGATTCATTATACGAAGAGACTACGTTGAAGAAACATTATAATATTTTTTAAAATGAAACAATCAGTTATTAGAGAATTAGCTCCAGCCGAATTAATTGAAAGGCTCGAAGAAGAAGAAAAACAATACCTTAAAATGAAACTCAACCATGCTGTTTCACCTCTCGAAAATCCTATGAAAATAAAATTTTATAGAAGATTAATCGCACGGCTTAAAACTGAAATAAGAAGAAGAGAGTTCGAAAAAGTAAACAAAAAATAATACTAAAATTAATGGAAGAAGTTAAAAGAAATCTAAGAAAAGAAAGAATAGGCCTAGTAGTCAGTAATAAAATGAACAAGTCTATTGTAGTTGCAGTTCTTCGTAAGATGAAACATCCTAAATATGGAAAATTTGTTCTTAAAACCAGCAAATTTATGGCTCACGACGAAAAACAAGAATGCAGCATAGGTGATAGGGTTAGAATTATGGAAACCAGACCACTTAGCAAAAATAAATGCTGGAGATTAGTTGAAATTATTGAAAAAGTTAAATAATTATGATACAACAAGAATCAAGGTTAGTTGTTGCTGACAATAGTGGCGCTAAAGAAGTTATGTGTATAAGAGTTTTAGGCGGTACTAAAAGAAAATATGCATCTGTTGGAGATAAAATAGTTGTCACTGTAAAACATGCAATACCCTCAGGAAATATTAAAAAAGGTACAGTTACTAAAGGTGTTATTGTAAGAACTAAAAAAGAAATACGCCGTGTAGATGGCTCTTATATCAGATTTGACGATAATGCAGTTGTCCTGCTTACTGCAACTGATGAATTAAGAGGTACCCGTATTTTTGGACCTGTAGCTAGAGAGTTAAGAGAAAAACAGTTTATGAAAATTGTTTCTTTAGCTCCTGAAGTATTATAACATTATACATAGTATATTATGAGAAATAAATTGAACATCAAAAAAAACGACAAAGTAAAAGTTATTGCAGGCGATAATAAAGGCCAGGAAGGTAAAGTTTTAAGGGTCTTTAGCGACAAAAATAAAATTATTGTCGAAGGTGTAAACCTTGTGTCAAAACATACAAAGCCAAATGCTGCAAGCCCTCAGGGTGGTATTGTTAAAAAAGAAGCCCCCATACACGCATCAAATGTTATGGTAGTCGACAAACAAAACAATCCCACACGTATAGGCCGTAAAATTGTTAAAGATAAATTAGTTCGTTACTCTAAAAAATCAGGGGAGGTTATTGAATAATGAAACCAGTTCCAAGACTAAAAGAAAAATATTATAAGGAAATAGTTCCTAATCTATTTAAAGAATTTGGGTACAAATCAATTATGCAAGTACCTAAAATTAATAAGATATGTTTAAATCAAGGATTAGGTGATGGCATTGCTGATAAAAAAATTATCGATAATGCCTTAAATGAATTAACAGCTATTACAGGTCAGAAAGCCGTTTCTACAAAATCAAAAAAAGATATTTCTAACTTTAAATTACGTAAAGGAATGCCTATTGGTGTACGTGTTACTCTTAGAGGTGATAATATGTACTATTTCCTTGATAGACTTATCTCTATTGCTTTACCTCGCGTAAGGGATTTTAGAGGCGTCAATGATAAAGGTTTTGATGGCAGAGGAAATTATACACTTGGTGTAACTGAACAAATTATCTTCCCCGAAATTGATATCGACAAAATAAGCAAAATCAATGGCCTTGATATTACTTTTGTCATGTCGTCAAATAAAGATAAAGAAGCTTATGCTTTGTTAAAAGAATTTGGTATTCCATTTAAAAATAATAATTAATAATATGGCAAAAGAATCAATCAAAGCTAGAGAAGTAAAAAGACTGAAATTAGTAGAAAAATTTGCAGCCAAACGTGCCGAATTAAAAGAGAATGGCGATTGGGTTGCCCTCCAGAAACTACCTAAAAACTCTTCAAAAATCAGATTGCATAACCGTTGCAAAATTACTGGCCGTCCAAAGGGTTATATGAGAATTTTTGGAATTTCTAGAATTAATTTCAGAGAAATGGCTCTTGAGGGCTTAATACCCGGTATAACAAAAGCTAGCTGGTAGTAATAATAATTAATAATAAAAAAAAATGACAACAGATCCCATAGCTGAATATTTAACACGATTAAGAAATGCTATTATGGCAAATCATCGAATTGTTGAAATTTCATCTTCAAATATAAAAAAAGAGATAACTAAAATCCTTTTTGAAAAAGGATATATTACAAATTTTAAATTTGAAGATGATGGCGTACAAGGTAAAATTAAAATTGCTTTAAAGTACCATCCTGTTAATAAAATGTCTGCCATAACAAAATTGGAAAGAATCAGTAAACCTGGCTTAAGAAAATATGCAAATGCTAAAGAATTGCCCAGAGTTATGAATGGCCTAGGAATAGCAATCGTTTCAACTTCTAATGGTCTAATGACTGATAAAGAAGCTAGAGAACGAAATATTGGTGGTGAAATATTATGTTATATAAGTTAATATTGGAGGAATAATAATGTCAAGAATCGGAAAACTTCCTATTGAAATACCAAAAGGTGTTAATATCACTATCACTGATAAAAACCTTGTTATTGTCAAAGGTCCCCTGGGCGAATTATCACAGCAGCTTGATACAGCCATAACCGTTGAACAAGAAGGAAATATTTTAAATGTGAAAAGACATACTGAACAAAAGACCCACAAATCTTTGCATGGCTTGTACAGATCTTTATTACACAACATGGTTGTCGGAGTCTCTCAAGGTTATCAGATAGAACAGGAACTTGTTGGTGTTGGTTATAAAGTTACAAGTTCAGGTCAACAACTAGATTTATCATTGGGATATTCTCATAATATTGTAATGATTTTACCTGATGAAGTAAAAGTTGAAACTCTTACCGAAAGAAGTAAGAACCCTAAAATAATTTTAAAATCAAATGATAAACAACTTATAGGTATGGTTGCTGCTAAAATAAGGTCTTTAAGAAAACCAGAACCTTATAAGGGTAAGGGTATTAAATTTGTTAACGAAGTTCTTAGACGTAAAGCAGGGAAATCAGCCGCAGCAAAATAATTAATGTAATATATCAATAAAATGAAGGTAGATAAAGTATTTAGAAG
>CAZVOS010000102.1:0-7851 GCA_964628845.1 uncultured Bacteroidales bacterium
TATGACTGGAAAAATGAAGCTGTATATAATTTTATCAATTACAGGCATCAATTTGGAGTAATCGCGGCCCATTTGATGTTATATTATAATCCTTTAAATTATAATCTCCCTCAGCAAGGCAATACAGGAAATCAGTTTGCTGGTAAGGGGGTACAAATAATGCTCATATATAATCATTAAATAAATTTAAATTATGGAAAACACATCCATTGTAAAACTTGAAAATTTAACACGACGTTTCCCTATGGGAAAAGGTGAGTTTACAGCATTGAATAAAATCAATCTTGTTTTTGAGCAAGGAGAGTTTGCTGGATTGGTGGGTCCTAGCGGGTCGGGTAAAACGACCATGCTGAATATTATAGGTTCACTTGATGCACCCACTGAGGGTGAAGCCATTGTATTGGGGCAAGCCATAAGTACATTGAGTCACAGGGATGCAGCCCTGTTAAGAAATAAGCATATAGGTTTTATTTTTCAGACTTATAATTTGCTGCCTGTTTATAATGTTTTTGACAATGTTGAGTTTGCATTGTTATTGCAAAAGCACACAGCAAGTGAGCGTAAGAAAGCTGTTATGGAGGCATTAGAATGGGTGGGGTTAGCAGACAGGATTAAATCGAAACCATCTATGTTGTCAGGGGGCGAATGTCAGCGTGTGGCTATAGCCCGAGCCATGGTAAAACGACCAGCTTTAGTTTTAGCTGATGAACCCTCGGCTAATCTTGATTCGACTAATTCGCATCATATTGTACAAACGATGAAGAAGTTGAATAAAGAGCTTAAAACGACATTTATATTTTCGACCCATGATGAAAAGGTGATGCAGTATCTTAATCGCATTATTTATTTGAATGATGGGATGGTTATAAAAGATGAAATATTAACCTTAAAAACAGAATAATTATGTTAGCATTTAAATTAGCCATAAAAAATCTTTTAGGAGCAGGTCTGAGGACATGGCTCAATGTAAGTGTGCTTTCGGTTGCCTTTGTAGTTATTATTTTCTTTAATGGGATGTTGGAGGGTTGGAACAGGCAAGCAAGGCGGGACACTAAGGAATGGTATGTTGCAGGTGGACAGTTATGGCATAAACTTTATGACCCCTATGACACCTACACTTTGCAAGACGCACACGCCCCTATTGACAACAAATTAATTGATGAAGTTACTCAAGGCCATCTGCTTCCTGTATTGATATTACAAGCTACGGCTTACCCACAGGGAAGGATGATGAATGTACTCATGAAAGGGATAAAAACAGGGCAAGAAATTATTAATATACCTACTGAAAGACTGGTATATACCGAAGGTACTATTCCAGCAGTAATTGGAAAACGCATGGCAGAGAACGCAGGGCTTAAAACAGGAGATAGAATGCTTATACGGTGGCGTGATGCCAATGGTACTTTCGATGCCAGAGAAATTGAGATAGTAGAGATTTTCGCTAGTGATGTGCCCTCGGTAGATAACAATCAAATATGGCTACCTATTAATGCCTTATATGAAATGACGGGTTTAACAGGAGAAGCCACAATACTCATTGCGAAAGAAGGTTATATCCCTCAAAGCACAGAAAGTTTTACATTTAAAGATGAGAAAGTTTTATTAAAAGAAATAGAAGATATTATTAATGCAAAAAAGGGAGGCAGTTCAATAATCTTTATTATTTTACTTGCGTTGGCACTTTTAGCGATTTTTGACACACAAATATTGTCCATATTTCGGCGTCAGAAGGAGATTGGTACTTACATAGCACTTGGTATGACCCGCTGGCGGGTGGTACGCATTTTTACTATTGAAGGCAGTACCCATAGTTTGTTAGCCATTATTCTGGGTATTATCTGGGGTATTCCAATACTTCTATTGTTACAGGTAAAAGGCATTCCGATGCCGAGTGCTGCTGATGCCACAGGTGTTTCGATAGGGACAGCTATTTATCCTTATTACAGTGCAGGAATTATATTATCAACTGTATTACTTGTTATTATTTCAGCAACAATAGTCAGTTACCTGCCTACTCGTAGAATTTCAGAAATGAAACCTACAGAAGCATTGAAAGGGAAATTAATATGAGAAAGTTTTTAATAAGAGGTATTTTAAACGACAGAAGCCGCAGTTTGTTGCCTGTTATCATAGTTAGTTTAGGTGTATTCCTAACTGTTTTATTACATGGCTGGATTACTGGAATGATGGGAGAATCGATTATATTAAATGCCCATATCAATACTGGCCATGTAAAGATAATGACCAGGGCTTATGCAGATGATTCGGAGCAGCTCCCCAACGATCTTGCACTGACAGGTGTTGATTCATTAATAAATGAACTGGATAAGGACTTTCGTGATGTTGAGTGGGTAAAACGGATAAGATTTGGTGCTTTGGCAGACATTCCTGATAGTATAGGAGAGACGAGAGCTCAAGGGCCAGTTATTGGCTGGGCTATTGATATTTTATCTCAGGAGTCTAAAGAAATAGAGCGATTTCATTTAGAAGAAAGTCTGGCAAAAGGACATTTGCCACAAAAAGCATGGGAAGCACTCATATCAGATGCATTTGCTACAAGATTTGAGCTTTCACCTGGAGATGTATTTACTTTATTTGGTACAACAATGGACGGGAGTATGGCTTTTAAAAATTTTACAGTATCAGGGACGCTAAAATTTGGGGCTCAGATATTGGATAAAGGAGCAGTTATAATTGATATTTCTGATGCACAAGAAACATTTGATATGATTGATGCAGCTAGTGAAATATTAGGTTTTATGCCAGTAAGTATATATGATGATAAAAAGGCAGAAAAACTAAAAGCTGATTTTAATAAAAGATTTACGGATTTAGATGATGAGTTCTCACCTATAATGATAACAATGAGAGAACAGGAAGGCATTGGACAAATGCTTACATTAACCGAAGCGATGAGTTCCATACTTATATTTGTTTTTATTATGGCAATGGCAATTGTACTTTGGAACAGTGGGATTTTAGGAGGTTTGAGAAGATATACTGAATTTGGTGTACGTTTGGCTTTAGGAGAAGACAAATGGCATGTTTATAAGTCATTGCTATGGGAAGGTGTTATTATTGGGTTTATTGGTTCAATAATAGGAACTATATTTGGACTGGCAGTATCGCACCTGATACATGTTGTTGGTTTTGATATGAGCGGAATGATGCAAAATGCCACCATATTGATGCCCAGCGTTGCCCGTACAATAATTACTCCAACAGCTTTTTATATTGGTTTTATACCTGGTATTTTCTCGATGGTATTGGGGAATGCTTTGGCAGGTATAGCTATTTTTAAAAGAAGTACCGCCCGACTGTTTAATGAGTTAGAGGTATAAAGCATTTGAAAAAAGGAATTATCAATTTTATTCAGAAGTAATTGAATAAACAAAAATAAATAATTATGAAAAGCATATTGATTGTATTTTTAATTTTAGGTTTTATATCGTATCAAGATTATCCTGATGCAAAAGAGATATTAGAAAAAATAGACAAAAACATGTCGTCTAGAAGTCGTGTTTTTGAGTCATCTATGACAATTTATGGTAAGCGAAAGACGCGGGTTGTAACATCTAAAAGTTGGTCGGAGGGTACACAGAAGTCATTTACTGAATATCTCTCACCAGCAGCAGATAAAGGCACTAAAATGTTGAAGCTTGAGGGGCAATTATGGATTTATTCACCCTCAACGGATAGGATAATACAGATATCTGGACACATGTTGCGACAGTCAGTAATGGGTTCGGACTTATCATATGAAGATATGATGGACGACAGAAAACTTAGCGATATTTACACGGCAAAAGTAATTGGCGAAGAATCTATAGACAAGAGAAAGACTTGGGTACTTGAACTTATTGCAAATGTTACTGATTTAGCTTACCATAAGCAGAAGATTTGGGTAGATGAAGAAAGATACATACCTCTGAAACAGGAATTATATGCAAAAAGCGGTCAATTGTTAAAAAAGACTGAGATTAAAGATGTTCAAAAAATAAACAAGCGTTGGTTTCCGACTACATTTATTTATAAAGATATGCTCAAAGAGGGCATAGGAACTGAATTTAAAATGTACAACATTAAACTTGATGAAGATATTCCTGAATATATTTTTTCAAAAGCAGCATTGAAACAATGATGGTATTAATACAAATTTTTTCTTCTTTCTATATATAATACAATTACAATAAATAGTATAAAAATTATTGAGTTTAAAAACAATTTGAGGTTTATTGCATAATTTATAAAAAGCGTTGATAAGAAAAACAGCGACAATGCAAGTACAAAATATCCTAATATTTTCTTAATATTATAGTTTACTTTATAATTTTTTTGTCCAACAATGTATGATGCAATCATCATCAGAAGATAGCAAATCATTGTAGCCCAGGCAGCACCTACATATCCCCAAATAGGTATCCAAAGCAAATTTAGTAACAATGTTACTACTGCACCAAAAATAGAAAGATAGGCCCCATACATAGTTTTACCAGATAGTTTATACCAAATAGAAAGGTTGTAATAGATACCCAAAAATACATTTGCTAGTAATAAAATTGGAACAACTTTTAAGCCCTCATGATAA
Organism: uncultured Bacteroidales bacterium; assembly: GCA_964628845.1. GTDB lineage: Bacteria > Bacteroidota > Bacteroidia > Bacteroidales > PXBB01 > JAKIYU01. Next base: position 4,592 of record CAZVOS010000102.1, read on the forward strand.
TTTTCGCCTACAAAATATTTAACAATATCAATATACATCATTATCAAGAGGAATATTATAAGGCAGGCGATAATAAAATAATTCATTACTGCTGCATAAATACTTTTAGCATCTTCATTTTTAGCTTGTGAGAAAAAGAATGGGTCAGCAGCAAATCTGAATGCCTGAATAAAAATTGTAATTATTATTGATATTTTATAACAGGCGCTATATATCCCTAACTGAGTCATTGAAATGTCTTTAGGGAGTAAGAACTTCAATAAAATTCTGTCGATGGTTTCGTTTATAATACCTGCAAAACCTGCTATGAGGAGGGGTAAAGCATATACCATCATTTTTTTCCATAAAATTCTATCAAATTCGAATCTAACTTTAATAATAGAAGGTAACAATAAGATAAGTGTAAGGACGCTGGCAATTAAATTTGCAATAAATACATATCCCACACCAATACTACTGTTGTAAACTAAATCAATAAAACCGTATAAAGCAGGAAGTGTTTCTTGATTATTCACGACATAAGGACAGAGAACGATAAAGAACAGATTGAAGCCAATATTAAAAGCAATATTTAATAATTTTATTAAAGCAAAAAGTTTAGGTTTATTTAAAGCTCTTAGTTTAGCAAAAGGAATAGTTGTGATGGCATCAATAGCAACAATAAGAGCAAGCCAAACAATAAATTCTTGATTATTTGGATATCTTATTAAAGAAGCAATTTGATTTAAAAAAATATAAACGATGCATAAGAAGAGAACAGAAGTAATTAAAAGAGAGAAGAATGCTGTAAAATAAACTTTATTTTTATTAGCAGACATTTCGTAATGTCTAAAGAAAGAAGTTTCCATCCCATATGTAAGGAGCACATTAAGGAATGCAATATAAGCATACAATTCGGCAACTACGCCAAAATCGGATGGCATGAAGACCCTTGTATAAATAGGCACTAATAAATAATTGAGCAATCTTCCAATGATGCTGCTCAATCCATAAATAGCTGTTTGCCCTGCAAGTTTTTGTAAAGGATTCAAGACCATTTTTATTTACTACCTGCTTCTGATTTCCAATTTGAGAAATATACCTTAAGGTTTGCTTCACTTTTCCATTCAGTGAAATAGACTTTCCAATCAGCTTCACTTTTCCATTCGGTAAAATACCAGATGCCACTATTGGGTTTAGCTTCACTTTTCCATTCAGTAACATATACTACCATATCGGCTTCACTTTTCCATTCGGTAACATAAACTATTTTATCGGCTTCGCTCTTCCAAGTTGTTTTATAAATCACTTGATTAAATCCGAACTTAAAAAGTAATAAAAGTAGTACTAATAAAATTAATTTTATATTTGACATTTTAATAAATTTTATTGTTTTCTAAATATAAAGGTAAAGATACATAAAATATTGTTCCTTCCCCTTTTTTTGACACAAAAGAAACATTCCCTTTATAACTTTCTATAATACTTTTTACGATAGCTAAACCAAGCCCCATGCCAGAAGTTTTTGTTGTAAAATTAGGGGTAAATATTTTATTGGCTTCCTCATCAGAAATTCCTTTTCCATTATCAGAAAATGCAATAAGAGCATAATTGTCATTTTTCTTCAAATTAATTTCAATTTTTCCGTTTTCTGTATTGAATAAAGCTTGAATTGCATTTTTTATTAAATTATCGAAAGCTCTTTTGATTTGCATTTCATCGGCAAAGACAAGCCAGTTCATTTGTTCCTGAATGATAGTATTGAAATGAATATCCGTAATATCTTTGTAAATATCAACAGTTTTTTCAATTACATCCGTTAAAGAAATTATCTTATTATTAGCAGCGGGCATTCTTGCGAAATCGGAAAAACTTGAGGCAATAGAAGAAAGTATTTCAATTTGGTCAATCATCATTGCGGTAAATTTCTCAAGTTTTTCGTTCCAGTTTTCGGGATTATCTTGCCAAGTTCTTTGTAAATGCTGCACACTTAATTTCATAGGTGTGAGTGGGTTTTTAATTTCATGAGCAACTTGTTTAGCCATTTCTCTCCAAGCAGACTCTCTTTCTGATTTTGCGAGCAATTCAACACTTCTTGATAATTCATCAATAAGTCTATTATATTCATTAACAAGACTTCCAATTTCATCGTTTCTTTCCCAATCAATTTTTTCGTTTGTTTTTCCGAGTTGAAAACGGCTTAATTTTTCTTTTATAATTTGTAAAGGATGTGTCACGTATCTTGAAATAAGTACTGCAATAATTATTGAAAAAGCAATTAGAAAAACATAAATATTAATAAAAGCAGCGATGAATGATGAAATTTCTTTTCTTTGTTCAGTTTGTTTAGCAAAATAAGGGAGGTTAATGTATGCAATACACTTATTATCATAATTGCGAAAAGGGATGTAAGCCGATAAATAATTCAGTTTGCCAATATTTTCGTTATGGATAAAAAAAGTCTTACGTGAAGAAATCATTTGATAATATGCTTCTGCGTTCATTTTTCGAGATATTAAACCTTCTGAAAATATTTTATCTCTGGAAGAAGCAAATAGATGACCACTTAAATCATAAAGATTAATATCTGTAAAGAACACATTTGAGAATTTTATAAGTAATTCTGTGGCATACTCTTGTAATTCGGGAGAAAGCGCATCATATTTCGACAATTTGTTTTCTATTTCGATAAGTATAGAATGGGCTTTTTCACTAATGTTATCATAGTTCTTATTATTATAAATATTCACAATATAAGTAAGAGTAACAATACCAATAGATATGAATGAAATAAGCACAATAAAAACCATAGCAAATCTGACTCTGTTTGAAAAGTTTAAAATATTTTTCAGGGTTATTTTTTTTGAGAAGAAAATAAATTTAAGTATAAACCAGAGCAAACAATAGAAAATAAAAAGGTATGAGAATGTGGCAAAAATATCAATCCATGATGTATGTTTTTTACTAATAATGATTTCATTAGAGTTATCAACTAAATAATATAAATGATTATAGCCATTCATATCGAAAAAGTACAAATTATTATTAACCAGCTTTGCATATTCCTGTGAGTTTAAAAGATAAAAGTATTTACCAAACTGCATAATCAGTTCATTGTTTTTATATTTTGCGTAGTCGTAGTTGAGAATATTTTTATTGATGCGTACATTTTTATCAATAAGCAACTCAGGGTATCCCAGTTGTTTGGGTATATATTTTGAAAACAATTCAATATAAATAGTTTTATACGTACTGTCAGAGGCAATATAGTAGGGTATTTC
>CAZVOS010000103.1:0-7834 GCA_964628845.1 uncultured Bacteroidales bacterium
AATTAAGTTTTTCTGAGTCCGACATTTTTTTTGCTCCTCCAACTTTCGGACATGTCCAGTAACTTTGTAAATCCCCATACGCTAAATACTACTATTGCCCCATTTTTTATCCAAGCCCATGATGAACTTGATGAACCGTCTGCTTTTCCTGCATTATAAGCATCATCAATTTGCTGTTCAACATCTGCAATGGCGTTTTGTTTAGCAGGTCCATCAGGTAAATCCTTAATGTATTTTCCAAATTCACCTGTGAGTTTTAAATCTGCTGTTTGCGCGTCATACGCCGGTCGACATAAACGCATAATTTCAATAGTAAGCCATGCACTACCTATTGCTAATACAACATAAAATACTGCAGCAGGAATTGCAACTTCTATAACACCAAGTCCTAATTTATTTCTAATTTCTTCATATATTTCCTGAAGGTTAAATTTTGCCGGTCCAATATTAAATGTAAATACTGTTTCTTTCTTTTTTTCTATTTCTTTTAAAGTTTTCTGGCGATCAATGTAACGTATGGCTAATGCCTGTAAAACTTTCATTTGAGTATCTACATTTTTACCACTTTCTTTTAATTTAACAAGTATCCAGTATGCTGTTATTAATCTCTTATATATAATTACATCTCTTTGAATGACATTATTAATTAACTTTTTTGCAGTTTCTTCATCATTATCTGTAGCAGTATTAGCTGTACTTGTTTGTTCAGGTTCTTTTGTTACCTTCCCTACTTTTATTACACTGGTCGCAACAAATCCATACTGAACTTCTCCTACAGGCTCTTTTAGTTTTATATAATACCAACTGTAATCATCTACTTTTTTATTATACAAAGCCATCACAGTACCGCCTTTTTCTCCCTTAACCATAGTTTTAATTATAGGTTCTTTGGTACCCGGATATTTACGAATATTTACATTACCATTTTTAGGAGTAACATAATATCCATAATACTGCGACTGCTTAAAATCTGCTTGTGTTAAATTCATTATAAAATATATTTATAAATGAGCTAAGCTTTTAAACTTAGCTCATATTAATAACTTGTATCGGTTCTAAATCCGCCCTAAACCCTGTGTTTTCTTTTGTATCTGCTCTTTCTTTTTAGCATTGGTTACAACTTCTTTTTTTGCTTTTTCCCACTCTTTGAGTTTTTGAGCATTTTCTTTACGTACGGCTTCACATCTTTCTTCGTAGCCCTGCCACGTTTTCAGCGGAGCTGAAGCCTTAGGCCTTTTCGGTAAGCTTTTTAGCTTAGGCTTTTTTGGAATTTTCATAATAATTTGTTTTTTTGGTTTATATTAAGGTTAATTATATCATGCTTTTAGCTGCATTTAAAGCCATCTTTTTTATGGATGGTTTTATCGCTACTTTGGCAATAATCTCAAGTTCCTGAAGCGTAGTGTTCTCAAGTATAGTTTTAATGTGTCCGGCTGCTGTTTGGGCATCGGATTCTCCATAAGGAAACTCAATAGCTTTTTCAGTCTTCTTCTTGAATGTTAGTGCCATTTTTCTTTTCAATTAATTTAACAACTAATTCGTATATATTATTGATGTCGGTTACCGGCAGTTTTTTCTCAACTAATAATTCAGCTACTTTCATGGCTGCATTTTCTTCTGGTGTGTCTTCTCTACCATGATTCTTTTCCTCTTTGTCAATGTCTCCAAGATTGGTTTCATCATCAAACCATCCAAGGGATTTGCCAACTCTTATAATTGCCTCAGAAATTCCCTTCTGACTACCATACTTAGCGGCGTTAAAGAGCTTGCTGTATTCCTTTTGTTGCTCACGCAGTTCATTTTCAGCAAGTTTTTTATCCTCTTCAAATTCGCGCTTTTCTCTCTCAAACAGTGCACGCTCCATTTGCAGCGTGGATTTTAATGTTACAATTTCAAGCATAGACTCCATTTGACTTTTTGGAACCATTCCCGAGTTCATTAATTGCATTTGTCCGGGAACATTGCCGAGGGGCATTTCAGGATTTACATCGTTTATTATAAAATTAAACGGTCCAAGTATGCTATCTCCTGAAGCTGTTTTTGCATTCCTCATTGTAATTTGAAACGAAATACCAGGAACATCTTTATAAATACTTAATTGATTCTTTAATGCTTCAATAGCACTTTCAATACGTGCCTCATTAGTAACATCTTTAGGAAGATTATCGCCATTGTAATTGGCTATACTTTGTCCCTTAGCATAGCTGTTTTCTCTAAGAAACAATTTCCAGTAAACACCTTCATTGCTGCGTATTAAATGATATATTTGTTCTTCTTTAAGCATCTTTATTGTGTATTAATACATATTGAACATGTCCCCAGAATATAGTTACTGGTGTTGGCTTGTAATATTCAAGCTGTGTATGATGATGGCTCAACATATTGCATTTTAGCTGTACACCCGTACTATCAATTTCAGTTACCTCAAATATATTTTTATTGTAATCAATTTTTCTTAATGGACTTTCAAGTCGTATTATTGTTGAAATATTACTATCTTGTGATTGTGCTTTACTTATACAAGCTATTACTTGATGCACAACAATAATATCATTATGCAACACAATAGGAAAATCAGTATTTATTACTGTTTTATGAATAAGAGAATAATTTTTTATTCCTATTTCTTCTATCAACTTTTTAATATAAAACTCAAGCATTTTTTTATTTTTCTAATAATAATACAACATCAACATCTGTTGTATTTACAACATCCTGAATAAGTTCTACCTCAAATTTTACATTACTTCCGGCAGCCGAAAAATCAACTGGGAAAAATCTGTCAGCATAAGGTACAAATGTCGATTTTCGTAAAAACTTATGAATAAGTGGTTCCATCAAATACTCTCCATTAGTATTCTTTATTCCTATGCGAGCTTGAAAATCATAATCACTGTTTAACCAAATACCACGTACTTTTCTGAAACGCGAAAATAAAGTTGTTTCCGAAGTTTCAAATAACATAGTACCAGAATATGATTTAAAACGAATATGTTGAAAATCAACATTGTTGTGTTTTATTTCTGCTCTCTTCTCAAGTCGTAATACGACATCATAATTGTAAATGCTTTCTGCTTTATCTGCAGATAACATTATGTATAAGTTCTCTCCCCTAGCTCTTGTATATATTGGTCTGAAAAAATCTCTCACTGATTCTTTATTTTCTTCCAGCGATAACGACATCAACTTCTCTGGTGTTAATGAAATTATTGTTCCCGCTGAATTATCTACACCAAATCTCAAATTATCCCAAAAAGCAGGTCTGTCAACACCATAGATATCGCCACCTCCTGTATATAATAATGTATGGTCTATTATTGCTAATCCTGTACACACATCATAATCAGGATCTAACTGAACTTGTACCTGCCTGTATATAGGGTCAGCCGTTATAGACTGTGTAATTTTTACAACTTGATATTTTACTAATTTCATTTCTTAAATTTTTTAAAAAAAGAGCCGGCCGTAACCGGCTCTTCTGAACAAAGCTATGGAGAGAAAAAAAGTGAATTAACGCAATTTAGTAGAATCACCAATGAGTTTTACTTCAATGATGTCCTTGTCTGTTGATGTTGCCATGGTGCCAGCAAAGTGAATTCGCACTTGAATTTCTTCTTTTTCCTTTATAAGCTTGGGAGCTTTAAGGTTGAAACCATTAGCAGGGCTGCCTTGTACTTTAGGTATGCAAAAAGAAGAAACAGGTACACGTATTATAGACTTACCACCAGCCATTATTTCCAATTCGCCATTATACAATGCATTGTCATCTGTATTTGTAACAGGAGCTAAATCGGCTGTTTTTGTTGTAATTCCAGTACCTCTGTCAAAGTTAACTTCAATACGCTCAAGCATCATGTTTTCACCATCTTCAAGGCGTCCTTTACTTACATTGGTAACACCAACTTCTTTTGCAACACTGTCTTCAAACAAGTCAACCATTCCAGCGCCCAGACTGATATCCTTACGAATATATTTTTCAGTATCTGTAAAAGAAACACGACCGGCTTTCCAGTTTTTCCTTGTTTCTAACTCAAGGTTTTCTGCTTGTGCTACAATTAAACCCTGTCCCTTTGTAAGGTTTTTTTCAACAATGTTTCTTTGAATCGTTTGAGCGGCAAACTGATTCATTGCAATTTTATTTGCAGGTGTGGCTGGTACGTTCATTTTACGCAGTACTGCACCTAATTCTGTGCTTTCGGTCTCATCATCGAGTCCTAATAAAGCTTTTTCTATGTTTTCTTGGTTCATTTTCTTTTTTTTTTGGTTATTATGTTTATTTTTATTTTAATTTTTTTATGGAATTTTAAACAACTGCTTTGGCTGCAAAATCATCATTATCCAATCCATTTACACCTTCTTCTTCAGACCTTTCTTCTTCTTCAGACCCTTCTGATTCTTGCATTTCTTCCTCAGCTTCACGCGCAGCTTTTTCCCAGTTAAATTCATCATCAGGACTGGCATCAATTGCATTATCTGCATTACCAAGTCCTATTTTTTCTTTCATCTCTTCTGGAATAAAATCACTCGCACTGGTGTCGAAACCACTTACAGAAATACCTCTTCCTATTGCTGCAATATTGGGCTGCTCTACAAATGCCTCAATTGCCATTCCAACAATAATTTTTGCAGGTCCTACAATTTTTCTTAAATTTTCATTTTCAATTTTTGGAGCTAATTTATTTGTTGCTGCTTTCGCTCCCAGGTATGAAACTCCTGTTATAGCTGTATTGATTACAACTGGTACAGCATTCTTTTTAACTTCTTTGAAGTTTCTAAGTATTTTGCTTTTTCGTGCCATTTTATTTAATGTTTTTAGTTTCTATTTTTGGTTAATTATTTCTTCTTAAATGCAACTATTCCTAATATTCCAAGTACTACAGCTCCTCCTACATATAATAATGTATTCCTTTTACTCTTTTTCTTATCTTTCCCTTTATAATCTTCATAATCACTATTATAATCAATACCACTGTCTGTCATATCTAATATATCAATAGCAGTTTTTCTACCCCCAGAACCAGAAGCAGCATCAAAATTTTCAGCACTTTTTTCTTTAATATCCATAGCACTTTTTCTACCTTTACTTCCAGTTGTAGCATTATTTTCACTCATAATATTATTCCTATTTAGTTATTTCTTCTTAATGCTATTATTCCTAATATTCCTAATCCTACTGCACCTCCTATATATAATAATGTATTATCATTCTCATTATCTTCATCTTCATCTTCTGCAGTAGATGTACCTTCATTTAATGATTTTACAAATGCTTCCTCTTCTTCAGCAGAAATATAATCTTCACTTTCAGGGGTAGGATCTTCCTCATTTTTCTTAAAGCTTACTCCTGATTCTTTTAAGAATTTTACAAATGCCAATATAGGCGCTAAAGCTGCTGTTATTGCTGCTAAAGTTACAGGGTCTCCTAATCCTTCAATGCCATTTAACTTCTTAGGATTTCCAAACAATGGTTTTTTATCTTTACCCTTTTTAATGGTGGCTATAAGATTTTCCTTTTTACCACCCATCTTTTCGAATAATTTCTCTGCTTTGGCATAAGAAGATTTTAGTTTTGCCTGATCGGCTGATGTATAACCCGCTGCTTGCAATTCGGATGCACTTGCAAATGCTAAATATAAACGCCTGGCAATGTTTCTGAAATTGAATGATATTGCCAATAACAATCCATTACGGGAAGCAATAGTAATAGGATTGTAACGAACTACTGCATCCTTTACTTTTGTTGCTGCTGCTTTTACTTTTTTAGCTGTTTTTTTTGCAGTCTCTTTTACCTTTTTTACAGTTGATTTTACTTTGTCTTTAACTTTCTTAAATAAATCTTTTATAGCTGCTAATTCTCCAAGTTGTGCATTTCCAAGTCCTTTCAGTACTGGAACTGCCTTTCCATTTTCGTAAACAAGTTCATATTCTGTAAGTCCCTGCCCTACGGTTTTATCAAGAAAATTAACAACCTCCTGCGCAGCTTCCTCACTTATAAATATAAATTGTCCGTATTTATCAATATCGTAAATTAATGGCATCACCTCTAAATACAAGTTTCGTTCAGGATTGCCATTCATTTTAATCATAAAGCTAAGTTTGTGAAGCTCTCTGTTTATGTTTGGCATTTTTTGTCCTGATCTTTTTATAATCATTAGTTTATTATAATGATTTATAAGTTTTTGTGTGGTGGCATCTGCTGGCAATATGGCTCCAAAACCTTTTATTAATGTACCTTCTATACCGTTTAAAACTTGTATATTCATAATTTTTGCTTTTGTAATTCCCTTGGGATGTTTGTTGAATATAGTGCGTAATACAGGGTCGATAACAACACCGCCCCTGATGGCACCGCCATTATGATCACCTAAATTATAAGGTGCTGTTTTTAACTTGCTATTGAGCACTGTGTATATATGTCCGAACTGTGCATTGTTGTTAAAGGCAACTACTGCCAAATGTGGCATATATCCCATTTGCAATAATATACACGAAGAGAAAATTGCAAAATCATCACAATCAACTCCTGTAAAACGATCTTTCCATGTACGATTTGGTGTACGCAATTCCTCATAACCATCTTTATCTAATTTGTAAGCAATATTACTTACACAAAAATGCCAGATGTTAAATGCTGATTGCTCTAATGTACTTGCTTTTAAATGCTTTGCAATTTTATATGCCTGAAAATTGTATTTACTAATGACCTCTTTTATTTTCGTAAGAGTTGCATCTAAGCCCCCTTTTTCTGCTGGAAAATCGTAACCGGCATCATCAAATAAATGCTCGTAACTGCTTAAAATTTTATATGTAGGTCTGTAATTTGAATAGTCGATTTTTGTGTTTTGTTCTAAAACTTCTACTGCTCCAAGTTCTTCGGAATTATTTTTTTTGTTAATAATGTCGGAATCCGATTTTTTTGTTGTATCTTTGTTATGTTTGATTGGAGAAAGAACAGTCACTTCTCCACCAGATAACTGGTCATACAGTGCGGGACTCTTGTATGAATCATCGATATGATAAGCGGTTAGTAATAACCGCTTTTCTTTTTCATCCCATGTTAACTTTACATATCCTCTGAAAAATTCAAATTCAACGAATTTCTTAATCCCTTTACTTTTTTCTTGATTTATAATTCCTTTTTCAATTATTTTACTTAAAAACTCAGGCAATTCAACTCCTGCTTCTTCAAATTCACGACCATGCTTTTCAATTATATGTTTTAAACCATAACCTTTATTTGTTACACGATCATTTCTACCCCAAACTAAATCAATAAAACCAATATCTTCTCGATAGAAAGCCTTAACACATTCTCCCTTTTTATTTTTCATTAAAAATCGAATAGCTTCAACCGACTTATTTACAAACTGATTGTAAACAGGACCATTTGCTCCGATTTTATATGGTTTCAATTCTTCCATCAATTACGCTTTCTTTAAGGGGTATTCTTCATTATAGGTGGTTATGTAATCGTTTACCTTTATGTTACCGGTAACTTTTACTTTTTCGGGTAACTTACCCGATGTTATTATTTTTATAATGGGCAATGCCAACGATAATAATGATATTTTCAGCGGGATGGTGTGCTCTGTTACTCCGTTTTTTGCAACTAATTTGTTGAGCGATTGCTCCCTGATGCTTGCTATTTTTGACTCCCCTGCCATAATATCAAGAAATATAAAATCAAACTTTAAATCTTTGTTAGTTGCATTGGTATGTTTGAAATTCAAATCAATATTTATATTGCTGTTTTTAATACCTTTCCAAACAATGCCTTCTATTTCGCTTATAAGCTTATCACCAGCTTGCTTTGTTTTTATAGCATCTTTTATTA
>CAZVOS010000104.1:0-7831 GCA_964628845.1 uncultured Bacteroidales bacterium
TAAAAAAGCGGCTCCAAAAAATGCAAGATATATAAATTGTCCTTCGTTTTAAATATTCATATGCAAGAAACAGACTTCAAACCCCAGTCCGAAATACTCATAGCGCTTACCACTACCACCATGCCTTTTGGCAAACACAAAGGGCTGCTGCTCTATAAACTTCCTGAGCCGTATCTGGTATGGTTTCGCCAAAAAGGTTTCCCTGAGGGTAAGCTGGGTATATTGCTCGAAACTTTGTACGAAATAAAACTCAATGGACTGGAATATCTGCTTAAACCAATTATTGACAGCAATAAATAAAATAAGTAATGAAGAAACACATGAGAAAAGCATCTTTTTTTTTATTACTTATTATAATTTTAGAAACAACCACAACAAGGTCACAAAATTTCTACGCTATAGATACCATTCAGAAAATTGAAATCAACTTTACCCAAACCAACTGGGATTATATTCTCGATACAGCCAAGCAAGGCAGCGATAGTTATACAATGGCACAATGGGTTAAAATAAACGGGGTATTATACGACAGCGTGGGCGTAAAATACAAAGGCAACAGTTCGTACAATCCCGGCAATGCCAAAAATCCTTTGCATATAGAACTTGACCATTTCAAAAATCAAGATTATATGGGGTTTAAGGACATCAAACTCAACAACGGTTATCATGAGCCAACCATGGTAAGAGAGGTACTGTCCTATGCCCTGCTCCAAAATTATATGCAGGCCTCTCGAGCCAACTTTGCACAGGTGTACATCAATGGTGCATATTTCGGCTTGTACACTAATGTAGAGTCAGTAACTAAGACATTTCTCGAAAGCCGCTTTTATTCTAAAGAATACCCCTTTTTCTTTATGGACAACGGGGGGTGCAATTTGGTGTACAAAGGCCCCGACACGGCTCTGTACTACATGCCATACACAATGAAATCGGACTATGGATGGACCGCTCTTAAAAATCTTTGTTTTACCTTAAAAAACAACATCAACAATATAAAAGAGGTGCTTGATGTGGACAGGGCACTCTGGATGATTGCCTTCACCAATGTCACAGTAACCCTCGACAGTTATATTGGTCAGTCCACACACAATTATTACATTTATGAGGACCACAAGGGGCATTTCAATTCGATAATATGGGACTTGAATGGCGGCTTTGGTATTTTTAACAGGGTGGGCGGCAATGTACAGCTCACAGTACAGCAGATGCAGAACATGTCGCCACTCTTGCATGCCCCCGATACACTTTGGCCACTGGTAAACAAGTTGCTGGCTGTACCCCAATACCGAAAGATATATATGGCTCATGTGAGAACACTGGTCGAGGAAAACTTTTCAGACACAAGCTATTATACCTATGCCCAATACCTTCAAAGCATTATTGACACTGCAGTACAATCCGACACCAAGAAATTTTACACCTACCCCCAATTTCTGAGTGGGCTCAACACAACCATCATTGATGGACCTAAAACCATTCCTGGATTAAGTGAGCTGATGGATGCTCGCACCAATTATCTGAATGCACATCCCGAAATTCAAAAAATACCACCAGCCATTTCTAATATACAGGTATCGAATCCTTCTCCATTCCTTAACACTTCATTTTTTATTACTGCCAAAATAAGCGGAGCCACACAGGTGTTTCTGGGAATGCGCAATAATGTAATGGAAGCTTTTACAGCTATGCCCATGTACGACGACGGGATGCATGGCGACGGTGTACTCGGCGATAGTATTTTTGGTATTGAACTAAGTATGACAGGAACTGAACTCCAGTACTATATTTATGCAGAGAATAACGATGCAGGTATTTTTTCACCCGAAAGGGCTGAGCACGACTACTATACGCTGAATGCTGATTTTGATATAATTTCGACAGGAAGTCTTGTCATCAACGAAATATTAGCCATAAACGATAATACGGTGGCTCTTTCTAATGGGCAATACAGCGACTGGATAGAGTTGTATAACAATACTGCCGATACACTCGTACTGAACAACTTGTATTTGTCGGACGACATTTCGAACCCCGAAAAGTGGATATTCCCAACAGGAACCTTAATAATGCCCCACGACTATGTAATTGTATGGGCAGAGGATGGCAGCATTTCCGGCGAATTCCTCAGTGGATTTGGGTTTTCGGGCAGTGGCGAACAGGCCATAATCTCTTATGCCGGCGGCATTGTGGTGGACAGTCTTACATTCCCTGCACAAACAGCAGATATTTCGTATGGCAGATACCCCAATGGCACAGGGCCTTTTGTGTATATGACACCCACATTTAAGGATGCCAATTCAATTGCAGGAATTTCTGATACTCAGTATAAAGAGCCCTCTGTTTCACTATTTCCCAACCCCACTTCCAACATAATCAACATAATTAATCAAAATACCACTCCTGAAACTTTCAACTTATCGCTCATTAATATTCAGGGGCAGCTTCTGCTTTCTAAAAGAATAAATATTAACACCAGCTATACTTTGGATTTATCAAAATTCTCCAAAGGCATCTATTTTCTCAATTTGCAAAATGAGAAAGAAAACTTTGTAAGCAAAGTGATAAAGAATTGATTTTACTTAAGAATTTCCTTAATTGTAGACTCAACAGCTTCTTCAATCATGCTCAGTGGTGGTTTGCTAATAAAGCCCTGTTCAGTAAGGGCATGAATCATATCTCTTGAGCCCTTAATATCAGCTTCGGCTTTATCGAAAGCTTCCTGCCATGTCATTTTAACACGTGCCACACCATCGACTTGTGCCTGCATGGCTACATCGGCAGCTTCGTGAGGAAAAACACCTGCCTCACTCATGGTGGCTGTAATATTTTCAGGGTCAATACCTCTGGCCTCAGCAAACTTAGCCAGTGATTTGGCAGCAGCAATAGCCATGTTGTCTGTTATCTTTCTGGCTCTTACCAGCAGTGCTCCCTTTAAAATACCTGGAAATCCCATTGAATTATTAACCTGATTGGGGAAATCGCCTCTGCCTGTAGCTACTATATAGGCACCTGCTTCTTTAGCTGCATAAGGGTATATTTCGGGAATAGGATTAGAACAGGCAAATACAATTGGTTTTTCGCCCATCAATCGTATCCAGCTTTGCTTAACTTCTTCAGGGCCTGGTTTTGATACTGCTATAAGTACATCAGCACCCTTCATGGCATCTTCTATATGTTCTACTAAATTGGGGTTGGTTGCTTCGCATAATTCCCATTTGCGATAAAAACGTTTGTCTTCTTTAATATCTATTCTGTTTTTATGTAAAGCGCCTTTTGAATCGAATATAATTGCTTTTTTTGGGTCTGCACCTGCTGCATTGCAAATTCTGGCTATAGCGGAATTGGCTGCACCACATCCATAATACACTATTTTAACTTCATCCATTTTTTTGTTTACCAATTTAAGGGCATTAATAAGCCCTGCCAAAGTAACACTGGCTGTGCCTTGTGCATCGTCGTGCCAAACAGGAATGTCGCAGGTTTCGCGTAAAACATCAAGCACTTTGTAACAATTGGGTTGCGATATATCTTCAAGGTTTACAGCCCCAAAACTGTGCTGACACATCTTTACAAATTCAATAATTTTGTCGGGGTCGTTTTTCCCTTGTTCATTGCGGCTGTCTATACAAAGGGCCACACCATCAACACCACCCAGATACTTCATCAAAAAAGCTTTTCCTTCCATAACACCAAGTCCTCCGGGAGGTGTACAATCGCCATCGCCAAGCACTCGTGTGGAGTCGCTTACTACTGCCACCAAATTGCCACGGTTGGTAATATCGTACGAAATATCATTATTTTCGCGTATCTCTGTTGATACTTTTGATACGCCAGGGGTGTACCACACATTAAACCAGTTAAAACCCAAAACAGGAGCTTTAGGAACGGTTTGCATCTTCCCGTTATAGTGTTTGTGAGCACTTAAGGCCAGTTTTTTTAGAAAAATTGTTTTGGCTTTTGCCAGTTGTTCCTGTGTAAAATCGGCAGGAAACATTGAATTTAAGTCTTTGAGTGTCAGGTCGTAATTTTTCATGTTTTATATTTTATTTGGTGATTATTTTAATTAAATTTGTGGTAAAAATACAAAGTTTGTATAAATAATAAAATATTTATTAATAAAATTTATTTTTAATCTGATAATCGCTTAAAATGGCACATTTAAAGAAAATTGCAGTCCTGACCGGCGCTGGTATAAGTGCCGAGAGTGGCATAAAAACATTCAGGGATATGGGCGGACTATGGGAAGAATATGATATTATGGAAGTAGCCACCCCACAGGCATGGAAAAAGAACCCCGAGTTGGTAACAAAATTTTACAATGTTAGGCGTAAGGAACTGTTTGAAGTTGAACCCAATGCAGGACATTATGCTTTGGTTGAACTCGAAAAAAAATACGATGTTCAAATCATCACTCAAAATGTTGACGACCTGCACGAAAGAGCCGGCTCAACAAAAGTGCTGCACCTGCATGGCGAACTGAAAAAAGTACGCAGCACACTCGACGAAAACCTTATTTATGAACTTAGTAAAGACAAATACGAAGTGAAAATAGGAGATAAATGCGAAAAGGGCTCGCAGCTCCGCCCCCACATCGTATGGTTTGGCGAGGCGGTTCCCAATATAGGTTTAGCAGCCAAAATGACTGAAAAATGCGACATCATGATTGTTGTTGGCACATCGCTCAACGTATATCCTGCTGCCGGCTTGCTCGAATATGCCCCTTATCATGCACCCAAATACCTCATAGACCCCAACGACTCACCGGCCTTCGGCATTAAAAACCTTAATAAAATCATAGCCAAAGCCACTATTGGTGTACCACAGTTGGTTGATGAACTGATGAAGGAAAAAGTATAAAGGGAAAAGTGCTTCAACAAGCAACAACCTAAAGGGGAAAGGGAAGGTATATATTGCTCGTTCTTTTTTTAGACCAGCTTTGCAAGCTCTATTATAAAATTTGGATTGTAGGTGGCGTTTAGTGGCAAGCTTGTAACAGCTTTAAACTTAACAGGTCTGTTTATACAACCTTCAGTTTCCATTTTTATATCACCGCAACCGCCACCCCACAGTGAAACCCTGACTGTCCTACCCACACACCAGCCTGCCCGCAGTTATACCTTGTCCATCCGTCCTATTAGACAAACACAGATAGTGCATTTTTGGTGGCATACCTACGGCACGCCAGTTCTGTTTTTTAGTTTATGTTATTACCTATATGGTTTCCCTAACTGGACACGGACTGTATAAATGTTGAAAATTTCCGTCCCCTAGGGACGGCATATTGGTTGAATGATTAATGTAAATTGTGATAGTGTGCCGTTAGGTACACCACATTAACGATTATTCTTCTTGTATTTGCTATTCAACTATCATCCTCCTGACTTGTCCATTTTAGTGCAACAATTTTTTAAGAGTTAAAAACACCTTATTTTATAATTTTTTTTGTTACTCTTTTGTGTGGTAGACAAAAAAGCAAGAATGAATAAAAGATATAATTTGCTGCTTGTATTTTGCTGCTTGTATTTTTCTTTCAGTTGGCATAATTAAATATTTCTAATTACCTTTGTATTGCTCAACATAAATCATGGATAAGAAAGTTATTCTTTTGTTTTTTCCAAAAGTGAATGCCGACAGTACCACGCGTTTTGTACCATTCTCTGTAATGCATCTCGAACGTATGATTAGTGATAAGGGCTTTGTAATAGAGTTTATTGACGAACAAATCAGGCCCGATTATGCTCCCATTATTGAAAAACATGGTACTGGTATTTTTTTAGCCGCTCTTACTGCTGCTACGGGTTATCAGATAAAAGGTGCTGTAGAATTTTCAAAAAGAATAAAAACCATTAACCCTCACACCAAAACAATCTGGTGTGGCTGGCATACCAGCTTGTTGCCCGAAATAACTCTACAAGAGAACTATGTTGATTTTGTTATCAGCGGACAAGCCGAAATACCGTTTGAACAACTTGTTGATGCCCTTAATAACAAGACTTCTTACGAAAATATAACAGGACTGGGTTATAAGAAAAACGAGCAATTATTAATAAATCCCAAAGCCCCGTTTAAAGATATTAAAAACTTCCCTGATATTAATTTCGATATGATTGAGCCAGAAAATTACACTTTTGTAAACTCTTTTTCGAAAAGGTGTATCAGTTATTTTGCCAGTCATGGTTGTCCTTTTCAGTGCGATTTTTGTTCATTGGCCACCGTTTTTGGCGGCAAATGGTACCCTAAGGAAATAAACCAGATTATTTCAGATATAAGCTACCTAAAAGAAAAAGCCCACATAGATGCAATCAGCTTCTGGGACGATAACTTTTTTACAAATAAAACCCATAGCATTGAGCTGGCTCAGGCACTTATTAACAGCACTATAAATTTAAAATGGGAATGTTGTACGCATGCGGGCTTATTCAACAAACTTTTTGATGATAATGATGTGGCCTTGTTTTACAAGTCGGGCTTGCGGCAGGTTTTTATTGGAGCTGAATCGGGAGACGAGGATGTACTTATGCTGGTACATAAAAACATAAGCGTTGAGGACAATTACACCTTTGTAAATACTTTAAAAAAACATGATATTTCGCCTGTATTCCTTATTATAGTTGGCTTTCCTGTAAACCCCGACAAGGATATAAAGTCCACACTGAACATGATACGAAAAGCCAAACTTATCAATCGTAAATTAAAAATCCGCCTGCATATTTTTGTACCTGTTCCGCATACAAAGATGTTTGACATTGCATTACAGAATGGCTTGGTGATGCCCGCCAAGCTGGAAGATTACAGTCATTTCATGTACAGCTTTAAACCCCCATGGCTCACAAAAGATTACCGCTGGCTGTTCGAGACTTTTGTAAACTTCTTCCTGCCTTTAGCCAATCCTTTTCTTTACAAAGAAGCTCCTGGTATTGGCTACAAAGTGCTTACCGCCTTCTTGAGTTTATTATGTTTTCCTTTTGTATATTTGCGTTTCCGCTTCAATTGTTTTGCATTTCCTGTGGGTGCTTATGTGTTTTTAAGCATACTGCGGCTTTTTAATAAAACATTCAAAACAAAATTAACACTGGGCAGCGAAAGCTACCTCGACAAAAATAATCTGGGCTTTTACAATTCCTATTGCGGATGATATTTCGTAAAAATGTTTACATTTGTTTTTGAAAATGCCCCATTGTAAATTTTTTATTTCTTATTTCCGGAGATTTACACAAACACGATGCAGAAAAAAAACAAAAAATTCTTAAACTTACCCACATACCCCGGTGGCAGTAAAGCTATGAAAGAATTTATCCATCAACATTTAAGATATCCCGAAGAAGCCCTTAAAAACAACATACAGGGCTCTGTATTTGTACATTACGAAGTTGATGATTATGGCAAGGTGGTGGCTGCCGAAGTGAAAAAAGGTCTGGGCTACGGTTGCGATGAAGAAGCTTTAAGATTGGTTTATCTGCTTGAATATAAAAAAGTTAAAAACATTGGGCAACGTGTGAAGGTGAACATGAAAATAAACATCGTTTTCCGCTTACCGCAGAATACACAATTAAACACAGCAATCCAGTACAGTTATACTGAAAAAGTAAAACCCAAACCCGAAGCTGATAAACCAAGCATAAACAAAGAAGTTTACACCTATACAATAAGAGTTGAAAATCCTTTAAAAAAATGACCCCATCAGAAATTAACAAACGAAAAATTATCAACGACCCTGTTTATGGCTTTATTGCAATACCTAATTCACTGGTTTTTGATATTATAGAACACCCTTTCTTTCAGCGTTTACGCCGTATTAAACAATTAGGTCTCACACATCTTGTGTATCCTG
>CAZVOS010000105.1:0-7756 GCA_964628845.1 uncultured Bacteroidales bacterium
GAAACAGAATCCGAAAACTTATTAAGGGTACAGCTGAACGTCCTCGTATGTCTGTTTTCAGAAGCAACTGTGAAATTTATGTTCAACTCATAGATGATTTAAACAACAAAACACTTCTTGCTTTCTCATCTATGGATAAAGATATTAAAGAACAAAAAATAAAAAAAATAGATAAATCCAAAATTGTTGGAGAAACAATAGCAAAAAAAGCTTTGGAAGCTGGAATTACAACTGTTGTTTTCGACCGAGGCGGGTATCTGTATCATGGTAGAATTAAAGTATTAGCTGAAGCTGCAAGAGAAGCAGGTCTTAAATTTTAAAATAACTTATGACAAACGTAAACATTAAAAGAGTAAAATCAAGCGAAATCGAATTTAAAGATAGGCTTGTTGCCATAAAAAGAGTAACTAAAGTTACAAAAGGTGGTAGAACATTTAGCTTTTCTGCTATTGTTGTTGTCGGTAATGAAGATGGGGTTGTTGGCTACGGTCTTGGAAAAGCCAAAGAGGTTACCACTGCTATTGCTAAAGGTGTTGATGATGCAAAGAAAAATCTAATTAAAGTCCCTGTCCTTAAAGGTACTATTCCCCATCAGCAAGAAGGTAAATATAGTGGCGCATTGGTGCTAATTAAACCCGCTGCACCTGGTACTGGAGTCCTTGCTGGTGGCGCTATGAGAGCAGTGCTCGAAAGTGTGGGTATCAAGGATGTACTAGCAAAATCAAAGGGCTCTTCTAATCCACATAGTGTTGTTAAAGCAACTATAGATGCACTTGTCCGTTTAAAAGACCCAATAACTGTAGCCCAACTCAGAAACATTAAGCTTAATAAAGTATTTAACGGATAATTTTTTAATATACCACATAATGGAAAAGATAAAAATTAAACAAATAAAAAGTGGCATTGGACAAACGCAGCGTCAGAAAAAAACATTGCAAGCACTCGGATTTAAAAGAATGCACCAGATAGTCGAACACGAAAAAACACCCCAAATAATGGGTATGATTGAAAAAGTACATCACTTAATAAAAATTATTGAATAAATATATTATCAACATGGATTTAAGTAATTTAAAACCCCAAAAAGGATCGGTTAAGAAAAATAAAAGAATTGGTAGAGGTGAAGGTTCCGGTCATGGTGGAACTTCTACTAAAGGTCATAAAGGCGCCCAATCTAGATCCGGTTACAAAAGTAAAAACGGTTTCGAAGGCGGTCAAATGCCTTTATATAGAAGATTACCCAAGTTCGGCTTCAAAAACCGTAACAGAGTTGAATATAAAGGTATTAATGTCGATATTCTACAGCAACTGGCTCAGGTTAAATCTATAACAGATTTTGATATGAATATTTATATTGAAAATGGTATTGCATCTAAAAATGATTTGATAAAAATTCTTGGAAGAGGTGAACTAACCACTAAAATCAATGTGAGTGCTCATGCTTTCTCTAAAAAAGCTGTAAGTATTATTGAATCTCAAGGTGGTATTGTAACAAAAATTTTGATTTAATGAAAAGACTCATTCAGACAATAAAAAATATCTGGAAAATTGAAGACCTGAAATCAAGGATTTTAACTACTTTGGGGTTAATTCTTATTTACCGTTTTGGTTCTTTTGTTGTCCTTCCTGGGGTTGACCCTTCGCAATTAGCGGCACTTCAATCTCAAACAGCCGAAGGCCTTTTAGGTCTTTTAAATATGTTTTCTGGTGGTGCATTCTCTAATGCTTCTATTTTTGCCCTGGGAATTATGCCCTATATCTCTGCCTCTATTGTTGTACAACTATTAGGCATGGCTATACCTTATTTCCAGAAATTACAAAAAGAAGGTGAAAGTGGCAGAAAAAAAATTAATCAAATAACAAGATACCTTACCGTATTAATAACTGTAGGACAAGCACCTGCTTATATTGGGAATCTCATTTCTCAACTACCACCCGAAGCCATTTCTCCATTCGACCCTAATATTTTAAAACCAAGTACATTTTTCTGGATTTCCTCTGTAACTATTCTCGTTTCAGGAACTATGTTTGTAATGTGGCTCGGAGAAAGAATTACAGAAAAAGGTATCGGAAATGGTATTTCTTTACTCATTATGATTGGTATTATTGCTCGTTTGCCATTTGCACTTACAGCCGAATTCGCATCCAGAATGGAAGAACAGGGTGGTGGTCTGGTCTTATTCCTTATCGAAATTGTGATATTGATCTTTATTATTCTAATTACAATATTATTGGTTCAGGGTACAAGAAGAATCCCTGTGCAATTCGCAAAAAGAATTGTGGGTAATAAACAATATGGGGGAGTGCGACAATATATACCCTTAAAAGTTAATGCTGCTGGTGTAATGCCTATCATTTTTGCTCAGGCAATTATGTTTATTCCTTTAACACTTGCAGGGTTTGCCAATTCCGAAACCCTTACCGGCTTTGCATCTGTATTCGCTAATTTTAACGGCTTCTGGTATAATCTCGTGTTTGGACTTATGATTGTAGCTTTTACGTATTTCTATACAGCTATTACTGTGAACCCAACACAAATGGCCGAAGATATGAAAAAGAACGGCGGATTTATACCCGGTGTTAAACCAGGCAAGAAAACAGCAGAATTTATTGACAATGTCATGTCTAAAATTACATTACCAGGTTCTATATTTTTAGCTTTTGTCGCAATACTACCGGCAATTGTTAGTCTTATTGGTGTTAATAGTCAGTTTGCTCAGTTTTATGGGGGCACTTCTTTGCTGATTTTAGTCGGTGTTGTTTTAGATACGCTTCAGCAAATCGAAAGCCATTTACTGATGAGACATTATGATGGTTTAATGAAATCGGGAAGAATAAAAGGACGTTCAACTATGAATATGCCTGGATAATAATGATTAGATATAAGACTTTAGAAGAAATAGAATTAATAAGAGAGAGTTCTTTGATTGTTGCTAAAACTCTGGCTGAGGTTGGAAAAAACCTCAAACCAGGTATTAAAACTGCAGAATTGGATAAAATTGCAGAGGAATTCATACGTGATAATAATGCCCTGCCTGCTTTTAAAGGATATAGAGGATTCCCTTCAACTTTGTGCATTTCTATAAATGAATGTGTGGTTCATGGAATACCTTCCGAAAGAGAAATTATTGATGGAGATATTGTGTCAGTGGATTGTGGTGCATTAAAAAATGGATATTATGGCGATTCAGCATATACATTCCCTGTAGGTGAAGTTGATGAAAGTGTATTATCCCTTTTAAAGGTTACTAAAGAAGCATTAAACAAAGCTATTGATGTTGCAGTTGATGGAAAAAGACTCGGAGATATCGGCTTTGAAATTCAATCGCATGTCGAAAAAAATGGTTTTTCAGTCGTTAGAGACCTCGTAGGGCATGGTATAGGGAAAAATCTACACGAAAAACCAAATGTGCTGAATTATGGAAAAAGAGGTAATGGCATGGTCTTGAAGGAAGGTTTGGTTATAGCTATTGAACCCATGATTAATATGGGAACTTTCAAGGTCGTTCAGGAGAAAGATGGATGGACTGTTAGAACAGCCGATAGAAAACCTTCAGCTCATTTTGAACATACTTTAGCAATTAAAAAGAATAAAGCAGATGTATTAAGTTCTTTTAATTTTATTGAAGAAATTGTATCTTTGCAAAAATATTAAAAAAATATGCCAAAACAAGTATCTATAGAACAAGATGGCACCGTAATAGAATCATTAGGTAATGCCCAATTCAGAGTAGAATTAGCTAATGGTCATATTATACTCGCTCATATTTCTGGAAAAATGCGTATGCACTATATTAAGATACTTACTGGTGATAAAGTAAAAGTAGAAATGTCACCTTATGATTTGACAAAAGGAAGAATAAAATATAGATATAAATAAAATTTAAAATTTATACACTTATGAAAGTAAGAGCATCAGTAAAGAAAAGGTCTCCCGAATGTATTATCGTGAGAAGAAAAGGTAGGGTTTATATAATAAATAAAAAAAATCCAAAATTTAATCAAAGACAAGGTTAATAGTTTAAAATTTAATATAATATGGCAAGAATAGCTGGTATAGACATACCTAAAAACAAAAGAGGCGAAATTTCGTTAACATATATTTTTGGTATTGGACGCAGTACTGCAAGAAAAATATTACTCGAAGCACAAATCGACGTTCATAAAAAAGTTCAGGATTGGTCAGATGATGAACAAACTGCAATAAGAAACATTATTAATGCTAAATATGTTGTCGAAGGACCTTTAAGATCCGAAGTCCAATTGAATATAAAACGCCTCAAGGATATTGGCTGCTATAGGGGTATCAGACATCGTCTCGGACTCCCTTTAAGAGGACAAAGTACAAAAAATAATGCCCGCACAAGAAAAGGTAAAAAGAAAACAGTTGCTGGAAAGAAAAAAGCACCTAAACAATAGAAGTTAAAAATAAAAAAGTTAATAAATTAATTTATGGCTAAAGTTTCAAAACCTACAAAAAAAAGAATAGTTAAAATTGATGCAACAGGTCAGGCACATATAAATGCATCTTTTAATAATATTATCATAACTCTCACTAACAATGCAGGACAGGTTATTTCGTGGTCAAGTGCTGGAAAAATGGGATTTAAAGGTTCAAAAAAGAATACGCCTTATGCTGCTCAAATGGCCGCTAACGATTGCGCAAAAGTAGCTTACGACTTGGGCTTAAGAAAAGTTAAAGTGTATGTTAAAGGGCCAGGCGCTGGACGTGAGTCTGCTATAAGAAGTATTTTTACTCAAGGCATTGAAGTTGCTGAAATAAGAGATGTTACACCGCTTCCTCATAACGGATGCCGTCCACCTAAAAGAAGAAGAGTTTAATTTAAATAAAATAATATAAAATGGCAAGATACAGAGGACCAAAAAGCAAAATAGCACGTAAGTTTAAAGAACCTATTTTTGGAGCAGATAAATATCTGGAAAAGAAAAATTACGCTCCAGGACAACATGGACCAAACAAAAGAAGAGCTAAAGTTTCTGAATATGGTGTGCAATTGCTCGAAAAACAAAAAGCAAAATATACTTATGGCATTTTGGAAAGACAATTTGCAAATATTTTTGAAAAAGCATCTCGTAGAAAAGGCAAAACTGGAGAAATATTACTTCAGTTACTCGAAGCACGTCTCGATAATGTGGTTTATCGATTAGGTTTATCTCCTTCAAGAGATGGAGCACGCCAATTAGTTTTACATAAACATATTTTACTAAACGGTGATGTTGTTAATATCCCTTCAGCAACACTTAAACCTGGTGATATTATTAGTGTAAGAGAAAAATCAAAATCATTACTCGTCATTAAAGATTCTCTGGCAGGAAAAGCTATGAAATATACATGGCTTGAATGGGATAGTGTCGAAATGTCTGGGAAGTTTATGTCATTCCCTCAAAGAGATGATATACCCGAAAATATAAAAGAACAACTTATAGTTGAATTGTATTCTAAATAATTTTTAATTCCTTAAAACTTTTTAAATGAGTATATTAGCATTTCAAAAACCTGATAAAGTTATTATGATAGAGTCGAACGATTATAAAGGATTGTTCGAATTCAGACCTCTAGAACCTGGTTATGGCGTTACTGTTGGAAACGCTTTAAGACGTATATTGCTCTCTTCTCTCGAAGGATATGCTATTACAGCAGTTAAAATTGAAGGGATTGACCATGAATTTACATCTAAGAAAGGAGTGGTTGAAGATATTACCGAAATCATACTTAACCTCAAAAAACTGAGATTTAAAAGAAAAATTGAAGAGAATGACAACGAGAAGGTTACTATAAATTTGACTAATAAAAGTCATTTTACAGGCGAAGATATCAATAATTCATTATTGGGTTTTCAGGTCCTAAATCCAGAACTCGTCATCTGTAATATGGATACATCTACAAAACTTAATATCGAATTAAACATTGGCAAGGGAAGAGGTTATGTGATTGCCGAAGAAAATAAAATGGCTAATGCAACTATTGGTACTATTGCTATTGATTCTATTTTTACACCTATTAAAAATGTAAAATATTATATCGAAAATTATCGCGTAGAACAAAAAACAGACTACGAAAAGCTTATTATTGAAATTGATACTGATGGCTCAATAACACCAAAAAATGCTTTACAGGAAGCTGCAAAAATACTTATTACTCATTTTATGCTTTTCTCTGATGAGAAAATTACAATCGATACCCAGGAAAAATCTACAAGCGAAGAATTTGATGAAACAAGTTTACACATGCGTCAGCTATTACAAACTAAACTTGTAGACCTCGACCTTTCAGTGAGAGCTCTTAATTGCCTTAAGTCTGCTGAAGTTGAAACATTAGGAGGCCTCGTTCAGTTCAACAGAAACGATTTGCTTAAATTTAGAAATTTTGGCAAAAAATCACTCGATGAACTCGATAAACTTGTTAAAATAAAAAACCTTTCATTTGGAATGAATCTTACAAAATATAAACTAGATTAAGGAAATAGAGATGAGACACAATAAAAAATTTAATCACTTAGGAAGAACTGCCTCTCACCGAAAAGCTATGTTATCAAATATGGCAGCTTCACTTATTTTACATAAGAAAATTATTACTACCCTTGCAAAAGCAAAAGAATTAAGAACCTTTGTTGAACCACTGATTACAAAATCTAAAAAGGACGATGTCCATTCAAGACGTACAGTTTTCAGCTATTTACAGAATAAGTATGCTGTAAAAGAGCTCTTTATTAATGTTGCAAATAAAATTGCAGACAGACCTGGAGGATATACACGTATTCTTAAAACAGGAAACCGCTTAGGCGATAATGCTGAAATGTGTTTAATAGAATTGGTCGATTTCAACGAAGCTTTATTAAACGAAAAACAAGCTAAAAAAGCTAAAACAACCAGACGTGGACGCTCTAAGAAAACTAAGGATGCCGAAGCAGATGTAGTAAAAACAAAGAAAACAACTCATGAAACTTCTGCAAAAGAATCCAAGAAAGTATTACAAAATGAAATCATAAATACTACAGTTGAAGATACACCTCTTGATACTGTTGAAGATACACAGAAGCCCGTTATCGAATCCCCTGAGGTACTACATGAAACAGAAACTGAAATCAACGACATTAGTAAAGAAGAGAAAAAAGATAACTCAGATGATGAAGAAGAAGAAAAAAAATAATAATTTTTAACCCTATTTTTAAAAGGATAAAGTAACTTTGCTTTATCCTTTTTTTTATGAATAAATTAAATCTTTTAAAATGAGTACAATAATTAATATTTATGCCCGTCAAATATTAGATTCAAGAGGCAATCCCACAGTAGAAGTGGATGTTTTAACCCAAAACGGTGTGGTAGGAAGAGCTGCTATACCTTCAGGTGCCTCAACTGGTGAACACGAAGCTATGGAATTACGCGATAATGACAAAAAAATTTATAAAGGTAAAGGCGTTCTTAAAGCAATTCACAATATTAACAAAGTGATTGCTCCTGAACTTATTAATAATTTTGCAGTTACCGACCAAAATGAAGTAGATAATTTGATGATAGAATTGGATGGAACCCCCAATAAAAAAAATCTCGGTGCAAATGCTATTCTAGGTGTGTCTTTAGCCATCGCTAATGCAGCAGCTCAGGAAACAGGTCAACATCTTTTTAAATATCTTGGTGGTGTTAATGCTAACATGCTTCCAATACCTATGATGAATATTCTTAACGGTGGCTCCCATGCAGATAATTGTATCGACTTTCAAGAGTTTATGATTAT
>CAZVOS010000106.1:0-7752 GCA_964628845.1 uncultured Bacteroidales bacterium
GATTGGACGAATAATGAAACTTTTCTATAAAAACATTAATAATTAATAATAATTCACAATATGGCAAAAAAAATCAGAAATAAAAGAAGTGTTGAATTCAGCATGGCATCTATGTCGGATATTGTTTTTTTGTTGTTGATATTTTTTATGTTAACCTCCACACTGGTGAGTCCTAATGCTATTAAGTTGCTACTTCCCAGCAGTAATAGCCGCACCATGGCAAAGCAAACCCTTACTGTTTACATTAATGAACTTGGTCAGTATTTTGTTGATAAAGATTATACCGACACAGAAAATATACAAAATGCCATATACGCAAAAATAAGCGATGAAACAGATGCAACCATTGTATTAAGAGCGGATAAAAGTGTTGAGGTACAGCATATTGTGAACGTTATAGATGCCGTAAATGGCTTAAATGATAAATTAAACACCAAGCATAAAGTTATATTAGCAACACAATCGGCAAAATAATTTATGGAAAACATAAACAAATTGTATCATTCATCAGTATAACTAAAAAAAATCTCTCGTCATGGAAACAAAAAATCAAAAAGACAGGGTAAAAGGAATAGTTGGTACTGTATTATTTCATTGTGTTTTATTGGCTGCCTTTTTATTTTTGGGATTACGAACACCCTTACCATTACCAGAAGAAGAGGGTATAGAAGTACGTTTGGGTGATTTTGAGGGGATGGGTGAGATAAATTATACTCCACCCCCTGCTTACATCCCCCCTACCCCATCGCAACCCGAATATGTTAAAGAAGAAAATCTTACTCAAAATACAGATGAAACACCCCGAATAGATAAAATTGTAAAACCTATTAAAAATGAGAGTCCTGTTAAAACAGATAATACTGTTAAAGAGGATGTTAAGACAGAGCCCGTTGTAAATCCCAACCTTCTTTTTAAACCGAGCAATAAAACGGGACAAAATCAAGGCAACAGCGACAAGCCAGGTTATCAGGGCAACCCGAATGGCAACCCCAATTCTAACAATCCTGTAGGAACACATGGTAACGGTATTTCTTTTTCACTCAGTGGGCGCAGCTCTAAGTATATACCCAAACCTGAATATAATTCTCCTGAACAGGGAACAGTGGTTGTTTCGATAACTGTTGATAAAAATGGTAAAGTTATAAAAGCCATTCCTGGTGCTGTTGGTACTACCACTACTGATGCTACACTTAGAAATTTAGCAAAAGAGGCCGCACTAAGAGCAACTTTTGATGCCAATCAAAATGCAGCTGAAGAACAGATAGGTACTATAACATATAAGTTTATTCGGCTTAATTAAATTTTGCTGAGAACCTTTTGTATCTTAAAAGTACATTTAACATTATTATATTAATGCGTTTTTACAAGATGTCATTAAAAGTATTTCATCTCATATTTTTAACGTTTCAAATTTAATTTACTACGTTTTAATAATTTTGTTATTTAATTAATAGATATTTTTTTATATATTTGTATAAGAATTCAAATATTTATTATTCATTAAAATATTTAAACCTATGAAAACAATTCAAAATTATCTTTTTGCAGTATTACTTTTTCTTGTCTTTCTTTTTAACTCATGCGTAAGAGAAGAATCAATTGATGTGAATCAGGATAAGATTCATACGGCCTATGAATTATTTTACAATGCCAATGAGGACAAAACCTATGCAAGAGCTACATTTAAATTCAGTAATGCTTTGGGAACAAATTTACAGCTTACATCACCCAGTGAAGTCAGGTTTAATGGCGATGTGCTTACTTTTAAAAACGCACTTGCATACTACGAGAAAGAATATGCGGGACTTGTTGACACCGGTACTTTTAAATGGACAGATACAGATGGGCAGATTTATGAAAACACAATTACCTTTAAGAACATCAATTATCCTGCTAACTTAGATACTATAGCACGCGATGCTGCGTATGAGCTTTTCTGGGTAGGTGACAGTCTCAGTGCCAACGAAAAGGTTATACTTACAGTAAATGGTGTATTGGAAGGAGATGCTCAGATTTTTACCCAAAGCAATCTAAATGCAAAAAGTATTATTTTAGCTTTAAATCAGCTTCAGCAACTCGGACAGGGTCAGGGCACATTGTGGATGGACAGGTTATTTGAGCCAGTATTAGTACAGAAAACAAGTGCAGGAGGCACCATAATGGGACATTACAGGCCTATTAATAAGACGGTTTATTTAAATTAGATGGCGGCATTTGGACAAGCTCAATGACCGCATGGCGGCATTTCGATAAGCTCAATGACCCCTAAGGGAGGAATAAGGAAGAAGTTCAGAGTGTCCCGATAGCTATCGGGATAGAGTTTTAGAGTTGGGAGTTGGGGGGCAAGTGATAAATATGTACTTATGTTTGGTATTGATTTTAGCTTACAAGAAAATATTGTAATTTTTCTTATTGAATTTTTATACATTAAACAAAAAAAATGAAAAAATATTTACTTTCATTATGTATATTATCCACTTTTATTAACCCCATTGTTTCTCAAACGCAATGGGTGAAGTATACAGGTAATCCTGTTTTGCAAAAAGGTCCTGATTTGTGGGATATCATTGGCATAGGTCAGCCGACAGTGCTTTTTGAGAATGATACTGTTAAGATTTGGTATGTCGGTGTAGGCAATGACATGAAAGCGCGTATTTGCTATCCTTATTCGATAGATGGTATTACATGGACTAAGCACAACAGCCCCGTAATGGACGTGGGTGGTGCAGGTGTCTGGGACAGGGGCTGGCTCGACACACCCGAAATTGTACGCGACAGCACAGGGTATAAACTTTATTATTACGGTGATTCGGCATGGCAGTTTTCGGCTGTCAGTTCAGCTATGGGTGTGGCCCATTCACCTGATGGTATAAACTGGACAAAAGATGTAAACAATCCCATTTTTACAAAAGGCAATGCAGGCGATTGGGATGGTACATGGGTTGAATCGCCGGCTGTAGTTTATGATAACAATAGTACTGTGCCTTATAAAATGTGGTATAACGGCATGGATACCGCCACATGGAAAGACCAGATAGGTCTTGCCACGTCCCTGAATGGTGTTTCGTGGGTTAAACATACAGGCAATCCTGTGCTTGCTACAGGCAACTGGGGCTCTTACGATGATATGTGGGCAGGTACACCCGCTGTGCTTTTTGATGGCAATATATTTGAAATGTGGTATTCATCAACGGCAGCCGCAAGCTATAATGTGAATACCAGTGCTTTCGACACAGTTGGGATATGCTATGCCACCTCAACAGATGGCATAAGCTGGATAAAACACCCCTTGAATCCCTTGTTTCATACCTTTACCGCACCTTATGATTCCCTGCTCGATTCTAAAGGCCCATGGGCTGCTGATGTGATATATAACCCCAACACCCAAACGTATATGATGTGGTTTGAAGCCAATGGCGGTTTTATGTTAGCTACGGCACCAAAGAATAATGTTTCTATACAAAACAGCGTGCCCAATCATTACTTCGACATTTATCCCAATCCTGCAACAATAGCAGCCACAATTGAATTTAATAATAAATCTATTTCATCAGCCACAATAAATATTTATAGCATTAGTGGAAAGAAATTAAAAGAAATGGCAGTTCAGTGTGATAAAAAAACTGAGATTGACATCTCTGATTATTGTGCAGGTATTTATTTAATTGAATTAAAGAGCATCAATAATGACAAGTATTACAAGAAGCTGGTCATTTACTAAAACGTAAAATATAAAAATGAAAACACTTGTTTTATCCTTTATAACGATTTTCTGTTACTCAATAATATATGGACAGAATCAGGTGTTTGAAATAACCTACGGAAACACGGGTAAAGCCGAATTTGCCTACGACATTATTGAAACACCTGATGGCGGCTATATGATGGTGGGCATAAGCATGAATAATCCCAATCCTACCAATTCGCTCGACGGTAAAATCAAAAAGACGGATACAAACGGTAACCTGATATGGGAACAAACATATACTGGTATGCAAAGTACCAATGATTTTTTAAGTTCTATTGTACCTAAAGGCAGTAATTACCTTGTTGCAGGCAGTCGCTTCGTTCATTCACCTATACCCCCCTTGTATTTAAAGAAGCAGTTTTGGATGCTCGAAATTACCGAAAGTGGCACACTTCTTCAGCAAAAAAACTTTGGTGGCGCTGATGATGATGCTGCAGAAAAAATTATAGCCACTGCCGATGGGGGCTTTTTGATGCTCGGTTTTACAAGAACTTACGGCACCCAAGTAGGCGGACAGGATGTGTGGCTGCTCAAGCTCAACAGCAATCTCGATTCAGTATGGTCTGCTACTTATGATTTGGGTGGTGAGGATGTCGGGGTTGATATCATGCCATTTAACAACAAATATATTATTTTGGCAAACAGTTGCATTGAAGATTGCAACACACCTGCAGGCGGACTGGGATTTTTCAAATCCAATTCATTTTATTTGCTGATTGATACCCTTGGGAATTTAGATACTGATTATAATGTAAGCCTAGGATTAAAAAACCACTTTAAAACTATTAAACCCACAAATGATGGTGGGGTTATCATTGTGGGGGCTACTGATGCTGCGGCATTAAACTACAGCCCCGACTTATGGGTACTGAAACTGGATACAGGACTTGATACTGTATGGACAAAACTTTACGGCAATGCCAATACCTATGACGGTGGAAGGGGCATCTTTCAGCAAACAGACAGCAATTATATTGTGGGTGGCTATAGCCAGTCTTTTGTGATACCGGGTGTGCGCGATTTTGACTGCCCCTGGGTAATGAAGTTAAACCTGAACGGAGACAGCATCTGGTCGTTTATTTCCGGCACTGAGGATAATGATGGTATTATGAATATAATACCAGCTTCTGATGGTTCTATTGTGGCAACGGGTTATTATGGACTTGATTCAAAGCCAGAATCTTTATTTGACCTTGATTTGGGTGAAGGTAAATTTTATTTGCTTAAATTAACGGACTCTTTGCTTACCACTGTTAAAAAAGAATCACAAATCGGTATAATTGCTGTTTATCCCAATCCATCAGAATGCAGGTTTACGTTAAACATACCTGCAGATGTGCCGGGCAGCCGCTCACAGATTCACGTTTACAACCGTGTGGGTGCTTTGGTGTGGCAATCGGAAACAGGGCACAAAGAAGTTTCAATTGACCTGAGCACATTGCCCGCGGGCTTATACATTATGAGGGTTATTAATGACGGAAAAGTGTTTAAGGACAGAATTATTATATATTAAATTGAAAACCCAATGAAAAAACAATTATTAATTTTTGTATTAATATCATTAATAATAAATATAAATCTGTATGCACAAACAGTGCACTTTGCTAAAAGTGCTACAGGCAACCAGCTCGATGAAGGTAATGGTATAGCAGTTGACCTTAATGGCAACACCTACATCACCGGACAATTTGAAAGCGCCACACTAAATTTTGGTACCGTTTCGATTACCAACAACTCCACTTCGGGCGACGAAGATGCCTTTGTTGCCAAATTCGACCCTATGGGTAGCTGTGTCTGGGCTAAAAGTATTGGTGGTGCTGACCGCGAGTATGGCTCTGCCATAGCCGTTGATGCAGGGGGTAACGTTTTCGTGACAGGCTATTATGAAAGCACGAGCTTTATAATAGGGGGTACTACCTTAAACAACACCGGCGATAAGGACGGTTTTGTGATTAAACTCGATAATGCAGGCAATGTATTGTGGGCCAAAGGCATTGGTGGAACTTATGATGATGAATGTACAGGCATAAGCTGTGATGCAGCAGGAAATGCGTATATAATCGGATTTACCTGGAGTACTACAGTCAGCTTTGGCACAACAAGTATAACATCGCATGGCGACGTGGATGTTTTTACAGCAAAATACAATGCATCAGGAGATGTTGACTGGGCTAAAGCCATTGGAGGCAGCGGCGACGACAGAGGCCGTTGTATAGTAGCTGATGCAGCAGGGAATCATTTTATTACAGGCGGTTACGAAAGTACAAGTATAGACTTTGGTTTAAGTACTTTAACCAATACCGAAACATATAAAAACTATATGTTTTTAGCAAAGTATGATAATACAGGGTGCAATTTGTGGGCAAAATCTGCTTTCTCAGCCGGAGCCAGAACGTCTGGTGCAGGCGTATCCATAGACCAAAGCGGGAACTGCTATGTGGGAGGCACTTTTGATGGTACTACAGCGACTTTTGGCTCTTATTCCATTACCAATGCCAAGCCTGGTGGCAGCAATGCTTTTATTGCCAAATACAACGCATCAGGTGTTGAGCAATGGGCTTCAAATCCTATTTCCGGGCCCGAAGGCAACCAGGCATACTGCATCACTACAGATAATGATGGCTACAGTTATATTTCAGGCTGGTTCACCTCTCCTACCGTAACATTTGGAGGTATTGTGCTTAACAGCGATGCCTTTGCCGATAATATCTTTCTCGCACGGTATAACCCAACAGGACAGGTTACACATGCTTATGTCTTTAAAGGTACAGGGGCCTCGGGAGGTTATGGCAATGCCATCTGCAACGATAGTAACGGAAATGTTTTTCTTACAGGGTATTTTGAAGGAAGCAACATGATATTCGGCCCCACGACTTTAACCAATACAGGTTCTTATGATGTGTATTGGACAAAGGTATCGGTAGGAGCTACCGGTATCGAAGCATATATAAGGCCTGATGATTTTGAAATTTATCCAAATCCGGCTCAGGATATGATTACAGTACTGCTAACCGAAAAAACAAATTCTGAAACTCTTGAAATAAAAATATATAACTCTTTTGGGCAGCTTATGTCGGAAAATAAAATCGGTAATTCATTGCTTGAACTAGATATTTCGCAATATCCCAAAGGCATGTATTTTTTAAGAATTGAAAACTTAACATACCCTGTTCTGAAGTTTAATAAGTATTAATCAATTATGAACCGATGGGTTAATGAACCGATGGGTTAACCCATCGGTTAAAATAAAATACAAGATTATGAAACCACAAACATTTACCAAAACTTTTTACTTTAGCTTAGTGCTTATATGTAATTTTACATTTGCACAAGTGCAAGATCTTAATATTATTGGCCAAACGCCCGGTGGAGGTGGCTATGTTGTTGAATGGGACAGTACCGGGCAGCAACTGATTGTGGGTTGTGGCACAAGTATTTGGGTGTACGATATGAGCGATGCCCATAATCCTGTAAAAATTAAACAACGGCCTTTGCTTGGGCTTATAAACGAGACTGAACTTATGGGTAATGTGCTTTTTGTGGGTGCTACTCACGATGGGGTTTACGCATTGGATTATACATCCCCCGACCTTGATGTGCTGGCCCAATATAATATGAAAGAGATGGGCGATTCGGCTGCTTATGATATATGGCGCAGCAATGATACACTTTATGTTGCTGATTTCTATAAAGTTCGCATGTTAAAATACAATTCTGTAACAACAAGTTTTTCGTACTTAGGAAGTTTTGGCGGACAAAGAGCATTCGGGGTAAGCCGTAGAGGTAATTTTATTGCTATATGCGGACAACAAGAAGCATTCGTATCTAATGGGAAAGTTCAAATATATTCTATTAATAATTTAAATACACCTGTGGCTGAATGGACAAGTCCGTGGATAAACTGGGTGCAGGATTTGCAATTTGCCGATTTAAGTGATGATATCATTTATGTATGCGGTGGACCTGAAAATGCACTTTTTACCAAATCAAATCTGTTTGCCCTT
>CAZVOS010000107.1:0-7751 GCA_964628845.1 uncultured Bacteroidales bacterium
GACACCAATTATGCCACATAGTCCAGCATTGGTATCAAAAAAAGTAACAAACAGTATGATTAAAGCCAGAGTTTTCTTTTGCGAAAAGAAGATTTGTGAATAGCTGTTCAAAAAGCCCTCAGAAAATATATTAAAAATGTCTATTGCTTTAGGTTTTGCCATCTTAATAAAATTATTGCCATTGCAAATCAAGAATAATCTTTGTATTATTCTGCATCAGGGTAATACTTGAGGGGTATGCATTAGGAGGTATTGTATAGGTACTCATATTAAACAGAACTTCGCTGATAAAAATATCCATACTTGGATTTTGTCTCCAGTCGAACAATCTAATTTTAAAATTAACATTGAATGCAGGACTATTTATAACAAAATTGGGTATAAGGTTCCAGAAAATAGGCATATCTGCATGAACAATACCCTGCATATATTGGCCTCTTCCATCTCTTAATACAGTATTGCTTGAATTAGTTATCATGTAATATGGATTTCTGAAAAAGGGAGGAGTCGTTGGGAATGGCATATTTTCGACAGTTATTTTCTTAATAAGTACTTCAGTAATAACCGAAGGCGATACATTAATATAATATTGTTTGGTTTCAATGTCACTTCCCTGAGCATTGGTAGCTGTTAATGATACATGGTACGAGCCCGCAGCATTGTAAACAATATTGCCAGGATGCTGTAATGTTGAAGTTGATGGTATGCCACCCTGAAATTGCCACTGCCAGGATGTTGGGTTATTAATTGATAAATCGGTAAAATTCACATTACCTCCAACAGTAATATTGGTGGTATTTGCAGTGAAGTCAGCTATGGGCGCTATACCTAATGGCACCACATTAATATAGGAAGTTTTTATAATGCTATCAGAACCAAAGGGATTAAATGCTTTTAATTTTACTTCAAATGAGCCAGAGGTATTATATATTACATTTGTTGGGTTTTGAATATTTGAAATATTTGGATTAGCACCTTCGAAAGACCACTCCCAAGCATTTGGATTATTTTGTGTAAGGTCGGTAAAACTGACAGACTGACCAGTATTTATCAATGTAAGATTTGCCACAAAATCAGGTATTGGAGGGGCGCCTATCTGGCTCACCAGAATGCTGTTATTATGAACCACATAACTGGCTCCGCAAGCATTGGTTGTAGTAAGAACAAC
The DNA here is from genome assembly GCA_964628845.1 of uncultured Bacteroidales bacterium. Taxonomy (GTDB): domain Bacteria; phylum Bacteroidota; class Bacteroidia; order Bacteroidales; family PXBB01; genus JAKIYU01. The sequence continues at coordinate 1,169 of CAZVOS010000107.1, forward strand.
GGTATAAGTGCCAGGATATGAGTAAACATGTACTGGGTTTATCTCAGTAGAAGTATAGCCATCACCAAAGCTCCACAAGCAGGTTGAAGGTAATGTACTGTTTGTAGAACTATAGAAATATACACTGTCGCCTGTATTAACAACAGTATCATTTGTATAAAATGTACTCACAGGTGTTGTAACCACGTAAACCTCGAGCATAGTTTCGTGTGTGCCTCCGGGTCCATAAGCTGTTAAGCGCACTTCATAAATACCTTCCGTATCATACACATGAATAGGTTCATCGCTGTGTGAAATAGGAGTACCATCACCAAAATCCCATCGGTATATATCAGCATTCTGTGATAGGTTTTTGAAAGTTACAGACATGGGCAGTTGACATTCGGCAGTAGTTGTATAGGTAAAATCTGCCTGAGGTAAGGGTTTGAGTTCCTTTACGCAACCATATAATAAAGCAAAGAAGAGCAGAATTAGAAGAATCAATTTAAAATTAGGAAAAGTACCATTATAATTCATTTGCTTAATATTATGTATTAGGTGCATGGAATTTTCAACTGCCCTTGGCATTTTACGGTTGGAATTTGAAAATTTACTTTTTATAATTCAAATTTTTTAAGATGTTGAGGCACTTTTTCCAAATCAGTAAGTGTGGCATTTGTTTCACTATCCCTGATAAGATGTACCTTTTCGTTCACATCAATAAGAACAATTTTTGGTCTTAAGGTTATAAATTGCATCCATTGAGTCATATTATAAGCTCCTACCTGATGTATAACAATTTTATCTCCTTTATTAAGAAGAGGCAAGCTTACATTTTCGCGTATCACATCAATATTCATACAAAGCGGTCCATAAACCATAGTATCCTCAGTATAATGTGTAAATGGCTGTGCAGGTGTTACCTTATGGTCGTACCAGAAAGAGGTAAACATAATATTAACCCCAGCATCAATGATTGTGGCTCTTTTACCTGATGAAAGACGTTTATTAGCAATAACTGATGAAATGAGGTAACCGGCATCATCAACCAAAGCACGCCCTGTTTCAAGAATAAGTAATGGTAATTTTTCAGTATTATAGCCGGCATTAATCATAGCTGTAGAAATGGCTTCAGCAAATTCATCTATGGTTGGGTTCGAATCTTTACCTGGCAGAAATGAACCTTTGAGGGTATTTTTTGAGGGGAAGCCACCGCCAAGGTCAATATATTTTATTGAATGATTGAATTTCTTTTCCAAGGATAAGGCAAGGTCGGCAAGTTTGTAAGCCGCATTGGCATATGCAAAAGGAGCCAGCATAAATGTGCCTATATGGCAATGCAAGCCAACCAAATCGAGTTTCTGAGAATACATTATTTTATTGAGGGCATCCCAGGCCTGCCCTATTTCATAATTAAAGCCAAACCTGTCCCACATAGGATAAATTCCTGTATCCATATTAACTCTGATAGATACTTTTGGTTTCTTTTTTAATTTTTCGGCCTGGTCAATAACCATATACAATTCATCCAAATGGTCTATGTGAATAAAAGAGTCGTTTTGAATGGCTTTTTCAATATCGCCATTCGATTTATCAGGGCCATTGAATATTATTTTCTTTCCACTAACACCATTGGCAATGGCTTTATCGTATTCAAAACCCGATACAACTTCAGCCCATGAGCCCTCCTGATGAAAAATATGGCAAACGGCATCAAGGTAATTGGTTTTATACGACCAAGCAAATTGAACTTTAGGATAGCGGAGTGTGAATGCTCTTTTTGCCTGTGCATAAGTCTGGCGTATGGTTTTTTCTGAAATAACAAACAAAGGGGAACCATAATCCTTAGCAAGTTGATGTACAGAAACACCATCAATATGAGTCATTGGGGCATATTCTGTGCGTAAACCAAATTTACTGGGCATACCTGCTTCCACTCTTTTTATGACAGGTCTTTCATATTTTTCTTTAATTATTTCGTTTTTCATTGTTTCAATATTTTAAAATATTTATGATTTTTTATTTAATAATATATTTATAATTCGCCAAATGTTGAAATCTGCTGAAATTCTTCAAGGTCAACTATCATATCCCAGGAGTATCTGACAAACATTTTTCCTGTTTTATATTCTTTAAATGGTTTAAGCTTTTTGCCAAGTGCCAACAATACGAGAGCTTCAGGAATATTCTGTCCTGCACCTACTGCCAGATAAATCCATGCAGGTATGCGGGGATTGATTTCAAGTAAATAGTATTCTCCTTTTTGAGATTTCATCATTTCGAGTTCAAAGCCCCCACGCCATTTTGTTTTTGTAAGGAAGGTATCTGTTATTTTTAGCAGTTCTTTATCCTCAATGGTAATTCCCCCCCAAGCTTTGCCTTTATCAGTAATATATTGCTTGCGCATTGGAACTGCTGCAATAGTATTTCCTTTACCATCACCCAGACCTGTTACATTATATTCATTACCCTTAATAAACTCCTGTATCACAATAGGCAAGCCCCATTTAGATGCAATTTTATTAAAGTACGACACGGCCTGTTCGGGATTATAAGCTATGTAGGCATCATAATATTTACCTTTTACTACCAATGGATAAGTAAAATCCTTAGACAAGCTCAGAACTTCAGAGGTACTGTATATTTCCCTGCTGAATGGCACTTTAATCTCGTATTTCTTCCCAAACTTGGGTAAATTCACTTTATGACGCTCTTCGAATTGCTCCAGTGTAGGAAGAAACAATCTGATACCCATTTCATTAAAGGTTTTCTCTAATTTAATAAATGAGTACAATTCAGCATCAAAATTAGGGATGATAACATCTATCTTTTCAACCGAATGGATGTAATTAATTCTCTCCAACAAACTGTCGGCACCGGAAGAGGGATAGGGTATCTGATAGGTTTTATCAATAATATCGTGCATATAAATACCAGGTTCGAGCGACTCATAAGCCAATCCGATAATACGGGAATCGAAAATCTTACTATCCTTAATACCTCTGATAACCGAAACACCTGGACCAGGACTGTCTATAGCATTAAGTCCTGTAACTGCTATACAATATTTTTTCTTCTTCATATTTTACTTTTCTTAATTTTCTTCTTCTTCAACTAAGTTCAATGTTTTTAACATCAGTAAGAAATCATAATAATCTTTCTCAACCATCGAAACATCAGTTTCATATTTTTCCAGAAGCAATTTTTTTATTTCATCTTCAGGTGTGTCTTGTTTTAAAAGATTTAAAATGAAAGTAGCTATAGGATTCACATTAAATGATTCTCCTGTAATAGGATTAAATACACATCCATTATCATTTATGGATAAATTTCTATTAATTTTCATATTTTAAATGTTTATATTTTATGTAAAACAATATATTAAACAATTTTGTATAATATTGAAATGAATGAGGTAAAATTGATTTTTTTTACAGCAAATTTATAGTTTTTTTTTTTAACCAAAGTAAATTATATATTTAATTTATTACATCAATTAAATCTAGTATAGCAGCAAGTCGTAATTTTAATAAAAATAAATAAATATATATAAATAGAAAATCCTCGATAATATAAAATATATATTTCATTTATAATTGAAATTTTTATTCTAAAAAGATTTTCATAAATGCAATATACAAAAAATGAAGAGTCAACTTTGGGAAAGCCGTTAATTATTTTGTATTTTTGCAATATATATAGTTTTTATTTAATTATGGCAAGAGGGTTAAAATTCTGGCTGTGTGTTTTTGTTTTGCTTTTTGCGAAGTCAGATTTATTTGCCCAATGTACAGTTAATGCTCATTTTGGGCATTCGGTATCATGTCAGGGTCAGGCCACACATTTTACTGATTCATCTACTTATAATACAGGTAACAGTATAAGTTCATGGTTATGGAATTTTGGTGATGGTTTTACCTCAACAGCTCAGAATCCTTCGCATAATTATGCATCAACAGGCACTTATAATGTAACGCTGACAGTTACTACCATACAAGGTTGTTCCGATAATGAGATTCAGACAATTATTGTTAATGCAGTACCTACAGCATCATTCACTGTAAACAATAATCCTGTTAATTGTAATGATGAGTTCATCTTGTTTACGAACAACTCAACAGGTATGAACCTGAGCTATCTATGGACATTTGGTAATGGGACTACATCAGTGCTTGAGACCCCCCAGCATGCAGTACCTCCTATGGCTAACAGTTGCAGTGGATTTATATATAATACACAATTAATCGTAACAGATGAAAACGGATGCTCGGCAGCCACATCCCAGAATATTACCGTACAACCACGTCCTAGTGCTGAGATAATCCCTGCCAGTAATTATATATGTGCTATTTCAGTCAATGGGCTATACGAAGCAGAACATACTATCTTCAATATGAGTACAGCTCCCTGTGTAACATCTCTTCTTATTGACTGGGGAGATGGAACACCCTTAGAAAATGGGAACATCTCGAGTATTGATTTCACACACATATATACGAATCCAGGATTTATCCCTATGGTTGTATATGGCATCAGCAATGGGGGGGCATGCACTACAGTTGTATACAGAGATACATTACTTATAGAAATAACACCAACCGCTGGAATTATAGGCCCTAACGCTTCATGGGTAAACGGATGCGTACCTTTTACCACTTACTTTATATTAAACTCTGACATTACAAGCACCACCACTCAAACAGTTATATGGGGAGAGATGGATACTGTTGTTCTTGCACCATCATTTGCCAAAGGTGATACTGTTTGGCATACCTTTACCGTAAGTGGTTGTGATTCTTTAGGAGTAATGACTCCCTATAGTGTCATTTTAAGAGCTGAGAATTTATGCGGTTCAAGTAGTACTACATGGGGTGATTACCGCGTCCATCGCCCTCCTATTGCATTTTTTAATATTCCTGATACCATTTGTAAAAGTGACTACATAATTTTTCTTAATGCTACCAACAGAAACCTTTGTGGCGGCTGGACATTGACTCAGTTTAACTGGAAAATATACCATAATGGTGTATTGATTTACAATGTCAATCAACTTATCAACGACACTTCATCCATATTGCCTAATCTACCCTTTGCCTTTCAGGACACTGGGAGTTATACCATTATATTAACTGCGACTGATAATGGGTCTTATGGTTGTGGCAGTTCCTCATACAGTCAAACAATATATGTACAGGGCACCTATGCCAATTTTACTGCCGATACAGTTTGTTTGGGGTACCCTAGCACTTTTATTGATTCATCATACTCAGTAAATGGTACAATCACCTCATGGAACTGGGATTTTGGAGATGGTACACAATCAAATGACACCAATACTGTGCATACCTTTTCCTCGGCTGGATTTCATAATGTAACGCTTATTGTTTTTGATTCCAACAACTGCAGTGATACGATAAGCGAACAGGTCTATGTAAGTCCTTATCCAGTGGCTGATTTTATGTTTGATACTGTTTGTACAGGCAACATAACAACTTTTACAGATGTATCATTTACAAATGCCATTGACAGTATTATCTTTTGGCAATGGATATTTGGAGATGGGGATACATCATATTTACAAAATCCTGTTCATATTTACCCACAAGAAGGATATTATAATGTAACACTTATTGTCAATACCACTTTTTCATGCTCCGATACACTCACTCAATCTGTATATGTAAGTCCTTATCCTATTGCAGATTTTTTCACAGATACAGTTTGCATAGGAGAAACAACAACATTTACCGACCTGTCAATAACGTCTGCTATTGACAGCATAATAAATTGGGAATGGGACTTCGGAGACGGCACTTTATCCAATGATACCAATCCTGTACATACATTCAATACCGAGGGATTTCATGATGTTAGTCTTATCATAACTTCTTCTATTGGTTGCAACGATACTGTCATATTACCTGTTTATGTAAGCCCAATTCCACAGGCATTATTTATTTTTGATACGGTATGTCTCGGTTATCCAGTCACATTTTTTGATGCTACATTTACTACAGCAATTGATTCTGCTGTACAATGGCTTTGGTATTTTGGCGACGGGGACAGTTCATTTCTTGAGGACACCCATCATTTTTATGGTGATACTGGTTATTTTTCTGTAACACTTATTTCGACTACTTCGTTTGCATGTAGCGACACTATTACACAAGATATTTATGTCAGTCCATATCCTGTTGTTAATTTCTCATCTAATCAAGTATGTATTGGTAATACAACCCAATTTACCGACCAAACAACCACATCACCAATAGACCATATCATAAGCTGGGACTGGAATTTCGGAGGCGGAAACACATCCAACCTGCAAAACCCCACATTTACTTTCCCATCAGCAGGGTATCATTCTGTAACATTACATACGATTTCGGCTCTTGGTTGTGAAGAAACAGTTACTCATAATGCTTATGTAAGTCCTAAACCGATTGCTAATTTCAACACATTCCCATCCTGTTTGGGGCAATCGCATATTTTTAATAATACTTCTTCAACTACTGGTATTCATGCTATTAATCAATGGTATTGGACATTTGGAGATGGCACTACTGCGACAATACAAAATCCGGGGCATGTATATCCTGATACA
>CAZVOS010000108.1:0-7728 GCA_964628845.1 uncultured Bacteroidales bacterium
CCTATAAGATTCCAAAACACATTGATAATACCTCATTATTTACTTTCCTTCAGCTTAATTATATCCCTGCCCCACATACAATTTTACAAGGTGTTAACAAATTAGAGCCAGGGCATTATGTTTTTATAAAAAATAATGAAATAAATATTATAAAATATTATCAACTCCCTTTTTCAGATAATAAAACAAGAGCAAATTTAAATTACAATGATGCATGCCTCGAACTGGAACAGTTGTTAGATGATGCAGTGCGTATGCGTTTAATATCGGACGTACCTCTGGGTGCTTTTTTGAGCGGTGGTATTGATTCATCAGTAATAGTTGCTTTGGCTTCAAGACATACCCAAAAGCTCAACACTTTTTCAATCGGCTATAAAGATGAGCCATTATTTGATGAAACATATTATGCAGATATTGTATCAAAAAAATTCAGAACCAACCATACTGTTTTTAAACTGAGTAATGATGATTTGTTAGAGCATTTATTCGATGTTCTTGATTATACTGATGAGCCCTTTGCCGACTCATCGGCATTGGCGGTTTATATCTTAAGCAAACATACCCGTAAGCATGTTACGGTAGCACTTTCGGGCGATGGTGCTGATGAGCTTTTTGCCGGCTATAACAAACATTGGGCTGAGTATTTTTGTCAAAACAATACGCTTTCGCTAAAAGCATTATCAATAGCCGAGCCATTGTTTCGTCTTATGCCTCAATCCAGAAATTCATACCTGCTTAATAAGTTCCGTCAAATACACAGACTGGCTAAAGGTTCGCAGATGCCTGCTGCCGACAGATACTGGCACTGGTGCTGCTATGCCGATGAAAAGCAGGTGGAAAACCTCATCATTTCGAAAGTAGATGAAGCCGATTATTATTATAGAAGAAAACACCTGTTAAGACATATTAGTAAGGATAAAAATGATATAAATAATATCCTTTATAGTGATGTCCATCTTATACTTCCTAACGATATGCTCACAAAAGTTGACCTGATGTCGATGGCAAATATGCTGGAAGTAAGAGTACCTTTTCTGGATTATCGTGTGGCAGAATTCGCCTTTAAATTACCCAGCTCGTTCAAAATAGACGATAAAGGCAGGAAGAAAATATTGAGAGATACTTTTAGAAATATTTTACCTGCAGAGCTGTATAACAGAAAAAAACATGGCTTTGAAGTGCCCTTACTCAAGTGGTTTAATACACAGCTTAAAAGTCTAATTACAGATGATTTATTAGAAGACAATTTTATATCTGAACAAAATATTTTCTTAGCCGAAGAAATTAAGAATCTTAAAAAGCAAGTTTTTTCGAATAATCCTGGAGATAGCACAGCCAGAATATGGGCTTTAATTGTATTTCAATATTGGTATAAAAAATATTTTAAATGAAATATTAATTCCTAAACAGCAAGCCATTTAAATTAATATATGTACCATTTACTAAATTTTACTTGCTTTAACTTTTAGTATTGTTTTATCTTTAAACAATTTTTAGATAATATGCCGAGGATATTAAGAATTTTAAACCGATTTAATTTAGGTGGCCCCACACTTAATGCCACATACCTTACCAAATATCTGTCTCCTGAATTTGAGACATTACTGATAGGCGGTAAAGCAGGTGAAGAGGAAAAAAATTCTGACTTTATTCTAAAAAATGAGGGTGTTGATTTCCAAGTTATTGAAGAGATGATTAGACCTGTTAATTTAACACAAGATATAAGGGCATACAAAATCATTTCAAAAATAATCAAAGAGTTTAAACCTGATATCGTTCATACACATGCCTCAAAAGCAGGGGCCTTAGGTCGTTATGCAGCACATAAGCACAATGTACCAGTAATAGTTCATACATTTCATGGGCATGTTTTTGATGCCTATTTCAACATGGTAAAAACTTCATTATATGAACAAATAGAGAGGTACTTAGCAAAAATATCGGATAAAATTATTGCTATAAGCGACAATCAAAAACATGAATTGTCAGAAGTTTACAAAATATGTCATCCTGATAAGATTAAAGTTATTCCACTAGGTATTGATTTACATAAATTCACTTATAATGTAGAAGAGAAAAGAAGCACATTCAGAAAAACATACAATCTGGATGAAGATGAAATAGCTATTGGAATCATCGGGAGATTAGTACCCATAAAAAATCATGATTTATTTCTTAAATCATTTAAAAAAATAAAAGAAACATCCCCCAAAAAAGTACGGGCATTTATTATTGGTGATGGTGAGATGAAAGAACACCTGAAAAAACTTACTTCAGAATTAAATCTCGACTTCATCAACACCTATGGTATTCCCAAGAATAATGAAAAAGCCAGTGTTACTTTCACATCATGGATTAAAGAAGTTGATAAGGTATTGGCAGGATTAGACATAGTGGCCTTAACCTCTCTTAATGAAGGAACCCCTGTAAGCTTGATAGAAGCACAGGCCTCATCTAAAGCCATTGTAACCACAGATGTTGGAGGGGTTAGAAACGTTGTGCGTTCTAATGAAACGGCCTTGCTTACTCCCAGCAATGATATAAATGCATTTACTACCAAGCTTTTATCAGTTGTTGATAACGATGAATTACGTTTGAAATTATCTACTAACAGCTGTGCAAAAAAAATAATTGAAAAATTTGGTTATGAAAGGTTGTGCAAGGATATGAAAGCACTTTATTACGAGCTGCTTAAAGAGAGCAAACGATAATGGCATAGATATACCCTTTTAAAAACAGAATAATATTTATTGTTTCTACAGTATTATATCCCTTTTCTCCTTATTACAAAATGTTTTCCAGTTAATAATATCAATGTTCTCAGTTGCTGAGGTCGTTTCTCCTGTATATAAGCAGTATTTTTTAATACTCCGATTTTTTATCATAGGAGTGATTTTTATACAAAGCTAATAATTCAAATCATTTGTAAAAACACTCAAATATGTATGATGAAAGATAAAAGTATGTATCGTTTGATTTATTATTATATTTCTGAATTTGAACTTAATGGTGAAGACCGGGCTCAATATGGGAAAAATACAATTAAATTATTGGCTGAACGACTAAATCACATAAAAGGAATTATACAGGAAGACATTTTCAAAACTGTTATCTGGAGAAAAGCATTGAATAACCAAATAACCCCCGAAGTTACCCCCGAAGTCAAAAAGCTCATTGAGATAATGAGTGGAGAATTATCAAGAATAAAGATTCAAAAAATGAAATAAAACCAGCATTTCTTAATGGTTTAATATAGTTGTCTTTAAAACTTTTTTCATTTTTATAATCAAAAGCCATCATCAAATTTTTTAGCTTTATGCCTTTTTGTTTTTCTTTTCAAGCTCCTTAACCGCCTTATCAAAGTCGGACATATAGTTTTTCATTCGTTCTGTTCTGTATTTTTCAAATTCGCTCATTGCTTTTTTCTCAGCTTCTTTTGCGCTTACTTTTCCTGCATCCTGTAAAAGTTGTTTTTCGCTCAGTGCAAGGAACTGGTCTAGTTTTGAAATCCACTCAACCATTGTCATCGGGCGTTCGTTGGTCGCTTGTAACTCTGCAAAATCGAGATAAAGAGAAACTATGAGATTAAGCTGGTTCAACTCCTTTTCTGTTAAATAGTTTTTTGCAATTTTAGCATCCTGTGCAGTAATATAATTAGCTTTAAAATTGACCAAGCCCATAAGCGCTTGCTTACTGTCTGCCATGCTTTTAATAAGTTCAGCAGCCGTTTGTCCATGAACAGCGTAGTGCATTTTATTTTGCACTGTTGCAAAGAACTTATTGGTAAGCTCATCATTGGTTTTGTAATCAATACTTGTTGCATAAATGTCTGTTACTTTCTGATAAAAATTTCTCTCACTGCTACGAATATCTCTTATCCTTTGCAGCAGTTCCTGAAAGTAGCGTGTGGTTTTCCCGCCTTGCTTCAACCGCTCATCATCAAGTGTGAAGCCTTTTACAATATATTCTTTAAGTCTTTGTGTTGCCCATATACGAAACTGGGTACCTCTCTTAGATTTTACCCTGTAACCTACCGAGATTATTACATCAAGATTAAAATAACGCGTATCGTAAGTTTTACCATCTTCTGCAGTATGTCGGAAATTCCGACATACTGCATTTTCTTCAAGCTCGCCTTCTTTAAATACGTTATTGATATGCTATGTGATTGTAACTCTGCTTTTGTTAAATAATTCTGCTATTTGTTTCTGGCTTAACCAAACGGTATCTTCTTCGAGATGTACTTGCAATTTTGTACTTCCATCTTCGGTAGTGTATAAAATTATTTCCGATTTACTTGTCATAATAATTATTTGATTTTACCTTTTTATTTTTTTAAAAAGAATTGTTTACAAGATACATTATTAAAAAGTTAACTGATAAACAAAATTAAAATAATTACTGTCATATCTTAAAATTAAATATTTTTGTAAATATGAGACGAATTAGTTTTGCAAGAGCAATTAATAATGCATCTAATTGTATATGTTTAAGAATCGGAATTTTGTTATCATTTTATATATAAATTTAGCTATATCTAAAATAATTACAAATATGCAGTCTATTTTAGTTATATCTTAAATAAAATTAATTTTTATGCCTCATTATTAAAGTAAGAAATTTTATATACAATTGCTTGTATTAGATATTCTTTCATTTTTTTAATAAAAAAGGGCTGCCCACATAAGACAGCCCTCTCCTTCAAATTACTAAAATAAGCCCTTTATTTCACTTCTTCAAAGTCCACATCAGTAACTTCGCCATCGGGGGGTGTATTATTCCCTCCCTGATTGTCGTTTTGTCCGGGCTGTTGTTGCTGTTGTTGCTGTTGTTGCGGGTCTTGTTGTGTAGCTTTGTACATATCTTCACTGGCAGTTTGCCATGCTGCATTTAAAGCAGTAATTGCAGCATCTATTGCCATAAGGTCTTTTGATTTATGAGCTTCCTTAAGCTGATTTAATGCACTTTCGATGGTTGCTCTTTTTTCAGCAGGTATCTTATCACCATATTCTTTTAATTGTTTTTCTGTTTGAAAAATCATGGTATCAGCAGTATTTAGCTTGTCTATTTCTTCTTTGGCTTTTTTGTCGGCATCGGCATTCATCTGAGCTTCTTTCTTCATTTTTTCTATTTCTGCATCGGATAAGCCCGAAGACGCTTCAATACGTATATTTTGAGATTTATTTGTGGCTTTATCCTTAGCAGTTACATTCAAAATACCATTGGCATCTATATCAAAAGTAACTTCAATTTGAGGTGTGCCTCTCATTGAGGGTGGAATACCATCGAGGTGGAAGCGACCAATAGTTCTGTTATCACGTGCCATAGAGCGTTCGCCCTGCAACACATGGATTTCAACTGAAGTTTGGTTATCGGCTGCTGTAGAGAAGGTTTCCGACTTTTTAGTAGGTATTGTGGTATTAGATTCTATAAGCTTGGTCATCACACCACCCAGTGTTTCGATACCGAGCGAAAGAGGTGTAACATCCAGGAGAAGTACATCTTTTACTTCACCTGTAAGTACGCCACCTTGAATGGCGGCACCAACAGCCACTACTTCATCAGGATTAACACCCTTTGAGGGAGCTTTTCCAAAGAAATTCTCTACAATTGACTGAATAACAGGAATTCTTGTTGAACCACCTACAAGTAGAACTTCATCAATTTCAGAAGCGCCTACTTTAGCATCTTTTAATGCCTGACGGCAGGGTTCTAATGTTTTCTGTACAAGGTCATCAATAAGCTGTTCAAATTTTGCCCTGCTTAAAGTTCTTACAAGGTGTTTAGGAATCCCATCCACAGGCATTATATAAGGAAGATTAATTTCTGTTGATGTGGAGCTTGACAATTCGATTTTAGCTTTTTCAGCGGCTTCTTTTAAACGCTGAAGCGCCATAGGGTCTTTACGGAGGTCTATATTTTCGTCTTTAATAAATTCTTCGGCAAGCCAATCAATGACTCTTTGGTCAAAATCATCGCCCCCAAGGTGTGTATCGCCATTTGTTGATTTCACCTCAAAAACACCATCGCCCAGTTCAAGTATTGATATATCAAAGGTTCCACCACCAAGGTCGTAAACGGCCACCCTGATATCTTTATTCTTTTTATCAAGGCCATAGGCCAATGCTGCAGCAGTGGGTTCATTAATAATTCTTTTTACATTAAGTCCTGCAATTTCACCTGCTTCTTTAGTGGCTTGTCTTTGTGAGTCGCTGAAATAGGCAGGTACTGTGATAACAGCTTCGCTTACTTCCTGTCCGAGATAATCTTCTGCGGTTTTTTTCATCTTCTGTAAAACCATCGCTGATATTTCCTGTGGAGAATATAATCTGTCGTTTATTTTTATACGTGGTGTGTTGTTATCACCTTTTACAACCTCATAAGACACACGATTTCTTTCGGTAGCTACTTTATCGAATGTTTCACCCATAAATCGTTTTATAGAGAATATGGTTTTCTTGGGATTTGTAATGGCTTGTCTTTTTGCCGGGTCGCCTACTTTTCTCTCGCCACTTTCTGTAAATGCCACGATAGAAGGTGTTGTTCTTCTGCCTTCACTGTTGGGGATAACAACGGGTTCGTTACCTTCCATAACAGCTACACACGAATTGGTAGTGCCTAAATCTATACCTATAATTTTACCCATTTTTTATATTTTTTTTAGTTAATACTCTATTATAATTTTTAAGGAATATGACATTTTCAATCATTATGCCACCAAGCAATTTTACCTATTTTCATGTAAACTGGGTAAAAAATGACATAATATTATACATGCCCCTCATTATTTGACATTAAAAACTGACAAAACGGCATTGTTTTCAAGAAAATGCTTAAAACTCTAGGTGGCCACTGAGCGAAATGAAGTAGAGCCGAAGTGCACTTTAGCCACTCTAATACCAAACCGCTAACAAGAAAAATGACTTGTGCTGCGATGCCTTGAGTTTGCCGAAAGGAGGTTCTCGAAGCAAGTGAATTATATTAAGTAACTTGATAGCAAGTCGGTATAAGTACTCAATCCCGATAAAAACAGGGACACTCCTCACTCTGAAATCAGTTAAGGGTTGAGGGTTAAGGGTTAAGGATGAGAACTTTTTGTCTAAATAAATAATAATTCATAATTCAAAATTTATAATTTCAAACCACCTAACTCTGAACTCCGAACTTCGAACTCTGAATTCCTAACTTTCTCTTAGGGATTCTGCACCATTAATGAATTTCCCGACATTTCCTCCTGTGGTATTTTAAATAGCAAGCGGTTGTCGTTATAAACTGCTCCATGACGTACATTTTGCTTTAGCCGGCGTAAGTTGTGATAATTGTCGCCTTCAAAAGCCAGCTCTTTTCTTCTTTCGAACCTGACAGAATCAATAAATGTCTGGTCAACATTATTGACAGGTGGCAATAAAGCCCTCTGGCGAATGGCATCATAGCTTTCTATCGCTTTAGTTAAACTTCCGGATGTAAGCAGATACGATTCTGCCCTAATTAAGTGCATTTCAGCCAACCTAATAACACTTACATTATTCACGTCAGTACCTGTTTGGTCATATTTGGTAATAAATACAGAGCCGGTCCAAGGGTTTTTAAAGAATAATTTTATTTTTCGCAAATCTGTGCTGTCGTACAGGTTATAAAAATTGGTATCTGCCTGTAGAAGTGGATTGTATATACGTTGAAAATTACCAGTCAGCGAGTTTGAATTATCGCTTTCGATATTGGCTATTT
>CAZVOS010000109.1:0-7720 GCA_964628845.1 uncultured Bacteroidales bacterium
AAAACAAAATGAGTAGCTAGTGGATATAAGATACCCGAAGCAAATGATTTGTAAATAAAGCCAGTAAACAAGGAAATAAAAATTCTTGTAAGAGGAATAACAGACCAGGCAAGACCTCCTGCAAGTGCAAGGAACAATGTTGGTTTATTCAGTTTGCGCCAGAAGTAAATAAGCATATCGAGAGCTGCTCCTACAAGCAGAAAAATAAAAGGTTTAAATATATCACCAGTTCCCATTTGAAATATCAAGAAATAGAATGCAGCCCCGCCGGTTGTAAATAGAGCCGCACCCCTGATATTAGAAACAGATGCACAGGAAACAAGGATGAACATAAAAAGCAAGCCCTGTTTGCCAGGCAGGTGCATAGGCATCTTTATATAATGCTGCACTATTGCGCCAAAAACGCCTGCTAAAAAAAGGAATAAAAGCTCTGCAAGAAGTGCGTGTGTTTTATTCTGAAACAGATTTGATAAAATGCTTGGGTGCTGTTTTGTATTCATGCGGTCTTAAATTATTTGGTTCAACATATAAAACTGTCTGGTTATTAATAATGACAGGTCTGTTCCAATTATCTAATTCAACCTCATCATTATCGTTTAAAATGAACTTATTTTCTGTCATAAAAACATCAATACCAATTATTTCCCTGATATCTTGTACTTTAAAAATTCCTTTTGTTTCTCTGAGGTTTTTCATCCAAAGTACCCTGCCATCATTACCCGAAAGGGCTAAACCCACTGCTGCCAAAGCCCCAATCACACCTGTTTTTCTTCCTGTAAGCCCTTTCAGGTATATACCTGCATTTTGTGCTAGCATATAGGCGTCTTTTTCGGTAAGAATTATACTTTTAGCACGCACCCCCCAGTCAACAAGTTCATTCTTGAATTCAATACTGCCATTTATAATACACAAGCCAACATCAGAACCCAAAGCAGCATTTTCGGTGAGAAACTTTTCGCAAAAATGGCTCAAATCATCAATGTTGCCTAATAGCTGTCCTGTTAATGAAGCAGAGCTGTTGTGTGAAGTAAAAGGGATGTCTTTATGAACAAAGAGCTGGTGGCGGGTAATAATTCTGGTTTCAAAGATATTATTTTCTAAAAGAAAAACACCCAAATCCCTAACAAGATGACCTGTACCTATACTGTTGAGGTTATCGGTATCATCAATCCCAATAACAATGTGGTTCCGAAGTGTATTATTTAACATATCGCAAAAATAACTATTATTTTACTATGTCTTTAATTTTTTTAATTTTTTTAGAAAATTGTCTATAGGGCTTTTAAGAGCCAAATCTACTTCGGTGTATAATTGGTTAAAATACTTAATTAAAAGTTCTCCCTCTTCAGTAAGTTTTGTCTGTCCACCACCACCTGCCCCGCCTCTTTTTCTGACGATGATGTTAAAACCTAAGCGGTCTTCCATCATTTTTAATTTGTTCCATGTACTTCTATAGCCCCATCCCATTTCATCAATGGCAGCTTTTAATGAGCCCTTTTCGCATATAAGTTTCATAAGCTCCCATTTGCCATCACCCAGAAGTCCCTGCCCGTTTTCGTTTTCAATCCATACTTTATGCTTTACTATATATTTGACTTTATCTTTTTCCATCATTTTAATTTTTTCAAAACTAATAAATATGTATTAATCTTTATAATTTTGCTTTAAAAAAAATAGGATGTTAATAAAAAGCAGAAAGTTATTCTTAGTTTTTTTATGCTATGTTCCAAATTTCATATTTGTTTCGTGTAAAACAGAAAAACCCATACCCATGCAAATAGTAAAAAATCTTGATTTAGAGAGATATGCCGGCACCTGGTACGAAATAGCCCGTTTTCCACATAGGTTTGAAAAGGACTTGGTGGGTGTTACTGCCACCTATACTTTAACAGCTGGTAAATACATCGAAGTTTTGAATCAGGGTTATAAAAACACTTTAGATGGCCAATTTAAACAAGCAAAAGGCAAGGCCAAGCTTGCAGATAAAAACAATACAGGACATTTGAAAGTGAGTTTTTTTCTTTGGTTTTATGCCGATTATTATGTTCTTGAACTTGATGAGACAAATTACCAGTATGCCCTTGTTGGGAGTTCCTCAATGAATTATCTTTGGATATTATGCAGAACAGCTCAGATGGATGAAACAATATATAATAAGCTGCTCGATAAGGCAAAGAACAGAGGGTATGATATTTCAAAACTGGAGAAAGTCTTACAAAAATAAAAAAAGCACCCCTTTTTCTGGGATGCTTTTCTTTAGAAAATCTTTTCTTATTTATTGCATAATTATAGGATAGCTAACCCCATTGTATGTAGCTTCGGCATAGCCATCGCAGGTGCCATTACCATAATCAACTGTGATGGTGGATAAACCCTGTATATTAATGTCAATAACTCCTGCTCTTATCCAGTGGCAACCTACAAGTACATTGAGGGGTGTAAGCACATCAATAGTATAAGCATCACCTGCTGAGCTTGTACCCGTAACATTACCTGTAATCAGATATGCATCATCGAAAGGATTTAAAATCGTTGGCTCGCCTTCAACCCATTCCTGTTGTCGTTGAGAGTTCCACAGTATAAAAGTATTGTCTGGTTTAGTAACTTTTGCATTCTGAACATCCACAACATACACAAAGTTACTGTCCTGGTTTCTGCCACTATTGGTTATAATTTCAGTGCCTTCCACTTTATGGTCGTCCAGATAATAATCAGTAAAACTGATAGTAGTTATTGAGCCAGGTGTACGCCATGTGCCACTAGCATGAATATTAATGATACCCCTTCTGTTATGTCCGTCTGTACCCATGCAATTGCTTTGCCCAAAGTCAACAGTAATAATTTTAGGCCAGCTTAGGTCGAAAGGCGAAATCGTAATGGTGGGGCAGCCCGTCAAAATACCCTTAAACCCCTTGCTATTGGTAGCTTCTTCGGCATCGCTTGATGCCTTACCACTCTGATTAAACACATCAGCAAATACACCTTCGGCAATGGCATTATCTGTTATGGCTGAAAAATTGGGTTGTTTTGGTGTGTTGTCTGTTTCTTTTTCACAACTGCCAAAAAAGAGTTGCATATACCATAAGTATCATTATAAACACCCGTTGAAATTTAATTTTTGTTTTCATGGCTTATTATTTTAATGTTTTTACTAAGTTTTTTAATAATACACTTTATATTTACCGAACCCTATTATTTGTTTTGAAATCTGTAACAAAATTAATTGCTCAGGCGTCTCATGCCTATACAAAACTTATCTAAACCAAATTAAATCGTGCTGAAATGGTATAAACAAATAGTGAAACGTGAGTGAAAATCTTTAATGTTTGTGAATAATTAAGCATATATTTAAAAAATTTAATACTTTTGAAAAATCAATTAGAAATTTATTAACCACTTTAAAATTTAACATGAAAAAATTATTATTATCATTGGTTGTTATAGCTTTCTTAAGCATAACAACAAAAGCAGACAATCCACCTGATGAGGGAATGTGGCTTCCTATGTTCATTGAGAAGCTTAACTACAGCGACATGCAAAAGATGGGGCTGAAGCTCACAGCAGAAAAAATTTACAGTATAAACAATGCGAGTATAAAAGATGCCATAGTTGGTTTGGGCTCTGAACAGATGCCTACAGGATTTTTCTGTACAGGTGAACTGGTTTCAGCCGAAGGACTTATGTTTACCAATCACCATTGTGTGTATGATATGGTTCAATCGCACAGTACAGTAGAGAATGATATCCTGACCAATGGCTTCTGGTCGCAACGCAAGGAAGATGAAATACCAAATGAAGGTGTTATAGCTTCGATACTTGTAAGGATGGAAGATGTTACCGAAAAGGTATTGGCTAATGTTACCAAAGAGATGACAGATCAGCAGAGGAGTTCAAAAATTAAAGAAGCCATATCAAAAATTGAAAAAGAAGCAGCCGAGGATGGTAAATATACAGCAGGCGTCAAATCTTTCTTTAGTGGCAATGAATTTTATCTGATGGTTTACGAAGTTTTTGAAGATGTGCGTCTTGTAGGTGTACCTCCATCATCAATAGGTAAGTTTGGTGGCGACACTGACAACTGGATGTGGCCACGTCATACGGGAGATTTTGGTATATTAAGAATATACACAGGCCCCGATGGCAAACCTGCTCCTTATTCAAAAGACAATGTTCCTTTAAAACCACGCCATTTCTTGCCTGTTTCTATTAAGGGTTTAGAAAATAACGACTTTACTATGATTTGGGGTTTTCCAGGAACTACAGACAGATACCTTACTTCATGGGGTGTGAAAGAAGCCATCGAAATAAATAACCCCGCCACAGTAAAGATTCGCGACAAGAAGCTGGCTATTATGAAAGAAGATATGAATACTTCGGATGCCATTAGAATTAAATATTCTTCAAAATATGCACAGACTGCCAATTACTGGAAATATTTTATTGGACAGACCAGAGGGTTGAAAAGGTTAAATGTATATGACAAGAAAAAAGAACTGGAAGCAGAATTTACGAACTGGGTAAACAAAAGCACCGAAAGAAAAGAAACCTACGGACAGGCACTCACACTTATTGAAGAGGGCTATAAAGAGATGGAAAAATATACCCTCTCGCTTACATTCCTCAACGAAGCTGCATTTCAAGGCCCTGAACTCATATATTTCTGTGTGGGGGCCATGCAATTGCACAAATATCTCGAAAGCAATCCCAAAGCAAAAAATGATGAAACAGCCCTGGCTCTTGCTCAGGAGTTTAAAAAAACTATTGATGAGCATTTTAAAAATTATAATCTCGAAACCGACAAAAAACTCTATGCTGCATTAATGAAAATGTACTGTAATGATGTAGCTGAAGACCAACACCCCGACATCTTTAAAGAAATAAATGGTAAAAAATATAAAGGCGATTTTGAGAAATATGCCAACGATGTTTACAAAACTTCTGTCTTTGTAGATAAAGCAAAACTGGAAGCATTTTTAGATAAACCAGATTTTAAAACTCTTGATAATGACCTTGGTTATAAAACTTTCAATTCTATTTTGAAAAAATATTTTGAAATGTCGGGCAATATCAATAAAATAAATACCAAGATAAATCAGGGCAACAGACTGTTTGTGGCAGGAGTTCGTGAAATGAAACCTAATAAAGTTTTTTATCCCAATGCCAATTCAACGCTCAGATTTACTTATGGTAAGGCAGGCGATTATGTTCCTTCTGATGCCGTACATTATAATTACTACACAACAATAGAGGGCATTATAGAAAAGGAAGACCCCAAGAATGATGAGTTTATTGTTGATGCAAAACTAAAAGATTTGTATAAAAACAAAAACTATGGGCAATATGCAAATAAAGACGGACAATTAAGGGTATGTTTTATATCCAATAATGATATTACAGGAGGTAATTCTGGAAGTCCTGTAATGAATGCCGAAGGCCACCTCATAGGTATTGCTTTTGATGGCAACTGGGAAGCTATGAGTGGAGATATTGCCTTTGAACCCGATTTACAACGCACCATTTCTGTAGATATCCGTTATGTATTATTTGTTATTGATAAATTAGCGGGTGCTAAAAATATCATTAATGAATTAACAATAGTAAAATAGATTAATTTATAAAGTCGCCTCTGAGTGTGCGGTATTTTTTACGGGCTTCTACAGTGTACAAGCTTGCAGGGTAATTAAGCAAAAGCTCCTGATATAGTTCCATAGCTTTAGCAGTATTATTAAACTTTGTTTCGTACAAAACAGCCCTTTTAAATAAGCAATCATCTGCCAGTATGCTATAGCTGTATTGCTGTACAATACTATTTAAAATACTGTCGGCTGTAATGAATGCCATTTTTTTTAGGTAAATATGGGCTTTTTTATACAGTACATCATCAATAATAAGGTGGGCGGGGAATTCGGTTTGTATGGAGTCCAGAATAAGGAGTGCTTTGTCATCCCTATTCTGAAAACTGAGTAAGTCGGCTCTGGCGTACATGTTTAATGGCAGGTAGGAGCTGTCGTAATCTATGTTATCGGCTATCAGTAATGAGAGTTCCAGAGCATCGTTGGCAATTAGTTTTGAGGTAGAGGCCTTAAGCACATCTAATTGGGCTTTTGCCCAATCAAACTCATTGATATAATAGGAAAGCCGGGCATTTTTGAACTTGGCCTCTGAAGCTATGGGGGCATTTTTAAAAGCTTTTTCTACCTGCGAGTATAATAAGGTGGCTTCCCATACATCGCCAGTCATCAGGAGAATATCAGCATACAATAATTTACATTGTGCAATTTCTTCCTGTCTTAGGTCTTTACGGTTTACAACGGCCTCAAGCAATTCTTTTGATTTTTCGGTTTTTCCCATAAAGAATGCCTGAATATATGCCAAATCTTTTACCAGAGGCAACGTAAGCTGTCCTATACCATATTCATTAATAATAGCGAAGTATTTATGTTCGAGATTTTCGAGCTGATTAAAATCCTTGTTATACGATTGAGTCATTTTCAAGTATTCGGCATGCAGGAGGTTTATACGGCTGTCGGTATAATAATAATTATTTTCGCCTTTTTGTATGATGTATTCAAAGCATAGAACAGCCACATCATAAGCTTCGTTTGAAAGGGCCAGGTTGCCCAGGTTAAAAACTTCCATGCCATTTTGTTTCATTCTCTTGTCTATGGCTTTTGCCTGAATAATGGCTGTTTCAAAATCCTTTTGCTGTATAGAATGCCATAAAAGCATTTCCGAATAAAAGGTTTGATTTGTATTTAATTGTATCCTGCGTAGCAGCTCCATTTTAAGGGCTTCATTTTTTTTTCCTTCAGGGTCGTAGTTCAACGATGTTTGCAGTATATTTTGAATGCTTGTGAGATATGTTTCTGTATTAAATTCGAGTAAATCGAGATACTCTTTAATCATGTCGCTGTACTTGAGTTGTCGTTCGTAAATACCAGCTATTTCGAGGCCAAATGTATAATCTTTAATATGAGCTCTGCCTTTCAGATAAGTCTTAATGGCATAATCCTGTTCGTTGCGTATCAAAAAAGCATTGGCCAGATTTATAATTTGGTTTCTTTCGGGATTTACCTTTCTAAGGGCCTCTTCAAATTCGTTTATGGTTTTATTTTCATTACCAGCTTTTTTATACAAATAACCCATATCCACTAAGATACGCACATCATTTTTATCTTGTTTCATGGCTTTTTTTATAAATTTTTCCGCTTCAGTAAACCGTTTTAATTCGATATAAGAATTTAAGATATAGTTATAATAATAAGGTCCTGGTTTTTTCTGATATAAGCTCTCAAAAATATCCAGAGCTTTTTCATATTCTGCTGATGAGTAATACTGTATAGCCAGTTGTTCTTCTGTATCCTGCGAAAGAACAGAGCGGGTAAAAGATATAAGAATGATAAAGATGAGTGTATATCTGAACATTAGAATAATAACTTTGTTCTTAAAAATAAAGCTTCTACATATTTAACAACGCAATAAAGAGTTTATTGTTATCAGATTTTGTTTTCAATAATAAATTTTTCTACTTTAGGATTGAGTTCTAAATATTGGTTAAAATAATTGGTAGTTGTTTCCATTAAACCACTAACAGAAATGTTTAAGTAATTAACAAATTCTGCTTCCTCTGTGATATATTGTTCAATTATGGCTTCAGTTAAAATATTATTTTTAATATCAGTTTTTAAATTTATTAACTGCAACTTCGAAAATTCAATTT
>CAZVOS010000110.1:0-7720 GCA_964628845.1 uncultured Bacteroidales bacterium
TACCGAGCATAGGCAAACGCCGGCTTATAAAGGCCTGGTGTTTAACAGGATATAAGCCAGTATGAATACCCAGCTTCATTGCAAACTCATGACCCTTATCACCTAAGGCATTGATAAAAACAGATGTATGATATTCAATATATTCATTTTGGTTATTTCTTACTATAATAATATATCTGTCATTATTCTTTTCTATGTCAATTAATTCGCTGTTTTCGAGAAGGCTACCTCCTTTGCTTACAGCTATCTTACGGAGTGCATCAATAACCTTTCCAGGAGTTGCTTGCCAGCAGTCGCCTGTTTTAAGGGCAGCCATGTATTTGGTGATGTCTTTATTGAAATAAGGTGAAATATGTGATTTGAATTTATCAGGATTAAGCATTACCCCATCCTGCCAGGCCAAAGAATCCTGAAGCACTTTATACATATTTTCGTCATGGGCAAAAGTGATGTAATTGATTAGACGGAAATCAATATGAGCTATGGAATTGAGTTCCTTGAAAAT
The DNA here is from genome assembly GCA_964628845.1 of uncultured Bacteroidales bacterium. Lineage (GTDB taxonomy): Bacteria > Bacteroidota > Bacteroidia > Bacteroidales > PXBB01 > JAKIYU01. The sequence goes on from CAZVOS010000110.1 coordinate 506, forward strand.
CTCTAGATTATGACGGGCTATATCTGTTAATTCTGGCATGCTGAATACTGGACGCCCTCCTGCAATATTGCGCCACGAAGAACCAAAACCGTAGTTAATCATCACAGGGTTTAAACCGGCTTCGGCTAAATAGCGGAACAAAGAGCTGCCTCCTATACCACCACCAGCAACAAATGAACTTACTTCAACGATTTTAAGTTCCTTATTATGGATGTTTGTAATTACCTTTTCTTTATGAGTTGCAGGATATAATTCCCCCATACTTATCTGGTTCGACATGGGTGCACGTGGCGTAGCCGTTCCAATAAGCTGTATGCCTAATGGGCGAAGATTTTGGCGTAGGCGTGTTATACATCTCTTCCCCCTGCAAGGGCCCATTCCCAGATGGGTGGTGTGTTTCACTTCTTCAACAGAAATAAATTTCCTGTCGCCAATAGCAGCCATCACTTCATCCATCTTTACATCATCGCAATGGCACATATATATGTCTCCGTCAATCTCATCTTTGTATGCTTTCATCTCTAAAGGAGCTACAATCCTCTCTTTGGGGACAAAGCCCGAGACTTTCATCATGTTCTCGGCACTCATATTATTTACTCTTATACGTACAACATGAGTGAGGTTTTTCTTGCGTATGACTTTAAGAATGTGCCCTTCACCAACATCATTAAATTGATTATCAACAAGTCTTACATCCTGATTTTCTTCTATATCAAATTCTACGGGAAGATATATCAGTTGTTTTACTACATCGTAACCGAAAATGGCCAGACCTGGACATTGTGAAACACATTGCATACAGCCGATACATTTCTCGTAATCAATATGAGGTACAGTGCTTGAGGACGACTTTGTAATGGCATCATAGGGACATGCAAAGGCACAGGGGTTGCAGGCAAAGCCATAAAGGCAATCGATGACTACAAAGGGTTTTGTGCGTGTAGTTTCAGGCATGAATGGTTTTTCAATAACCTTAAGTGGATGCTGTTGCGAATCAAAATACTGTTTAGAGATATCCAGATAGTCGTCGTAATTGAAGTTTACGGACAAAGAAGAAAGGATTTCGTAAGCCACCTGTTTGCCTCTGAGTACTGCAGTAGTGCCCTCGCCTATGCGTATGGCATCACCGGCACCAAAACAACGTAAACCAAACATCTCTTTACCTTTTATAAGCAGGTTGTCATCAGGCATAAGACCAGTACAGATGTTTATAGCATCTATACCTTCGATAATTTTTTCTGTTCCGGGTACGGGCTTGAAGTTTTGAGATTCTGCAACGACAGCAGCCGTTATACCATCGTAGTTTTTATTAGGGATAGCTTCGAGGAGCATATGTGATAAGATTACAGGTATTCCCAAACGCCGCACCTTGTTGGCCTGAACAGGAAAGCCACCTTCGTGGGGCAAGGCCTCAATGATAGCTTTTACATGTGCACCTGCCTGTGTGAGCTGGTAGCTGGTCAGATAACCAATGTTTCCTGCCCCTACAGTAAGTACATTTTTGCCAAGAAGTGTTAATTCCACATTCATCATCTTTTGAATGACAGCAGCTGTATAAACACCAGGAAGGTCATCGTTATGGAATGTTGGCATAAAAGGTACAGCTCCAGTGGCCACAACAAAGTATTCGCAATCAATATAAAAGATTTCCTGTGTTTTGAAATTCTTGACAGCCACCCTGTTATTTTCGAAAATATCCCATGCAGTACAATCCAAGAATATCCCTGTATGGTCATCTCCGGCAAGTAGTTTTGATATCTCAAACCCACGTAGGCCACCATATTTCTTTTCCTTTTCAAAAAAGAAAAATTGGTGTGTCTGCATATTGAATTGTCCTCCTATCTGAGCATTGCTATCAACTACTATATTGGACACATTGAATTCATTAAGAATCTCTCTTACTGCCAGCCCTGCAGGCCCTGCCCCGATAATTAAAACCTTGGTTTTGTAAATCTTAAGGGCGCTTGTTTTACCATAATCACTAACCTCTGGAACATAAGCAGCAGGTATTTCTTCAACAGTTTTAATGCCATCACAAAGAGTGATGCAAATTCTTCTTATCTTACCATCAACAAGCATCTCGCAGGCCCCGCATTTACCAATGCCACATTCAAGACTTCTGTTCCTGTTTTGCAAACTATGGCTGTGAACCGAATATCCTGCCTGATGAAGTGCAGCAGCTATAGTAAAACCCTTTTGCCCAACAACAGTCTTTCCGTTAAAAAGAAAATATTGCTTCTCAGCTTCAGGGATATTTAAAATGGGGTGTTTTTCAATCTTATACATGATAAAAATATTTTAATCATCATAAATATTAAATATGTCTTATTTTGAGAAATTGGCTTTAAATCTATTAAATACGATAAGTTTTTGTGTAACAAAATTATATTTATTTTTTTACATTACATCTTTTAGTTGTATTAAATTTTAATGCCCTTTTATTCATAAAAAAAGTAAATTTGTATTTTTTTACCATATTGATAAGTTAATGAGAAGCCTGACATCAGGCCATGAAGCCAAAGGAATATTCCATTTTGTAATTCCCATGTTGTTGGGCAGTATATTTCAACAGTTATATAATGTTGTTGATACATGGGTAATAGGGAATTATGTTGGCAAAGAGGCATTGGGGGCTGTTGGCGCTTCCTTTCCGATTATTTTTGTGTTAATCTCCCTTATAATAGGCATCTCAACAGGTGCAACTGTCATTATTTCACAATATTACGGGGCTAAGGATAATGAAAAGGTAAAGTTGAGTATTGATACCATCATGTATTTTCTTTTCTTTGCAGCTATCTTCATCAGTGTTGTTGGACTGATATTTAGCAGACAAATATTTGTTTTAATTAAGCTCCCTCCTGAATTAATGGAAACAGCACTTCTTTATTTTAATATATATCTCGGAGGTTTAATCCTGATGTTTGGCTATAATGCTGTAAGTGCGGTATTAAGAGGATTGGGCGATTCAACTACACCCTTGTATTTTTTGATTATCTCAACCGTTCTGAATATTATTTTAGACCTTTTATTTGTCATTGTTTTTAAATGGGGAGTAGCAGGTGTTTCTATTGCTACAGTGTTGTCGCAGGGTTTTTCCTTTTTCTTATCTGTTATTTATCTTAACCGTACACATACACTTATAAATTTTTCCTTTTTTAGGGTAAGATTCAACAAGGACTTGTTTATGAAAAGTCTTAAAATAGGCATCCCTTCTGGCTTACAACATACCTTTGTATCACTAGGAATGCTCGCTCTGATGACTATTGTAAACACATTCGGAACAGATACTATAGCCGCATATACCATTGCAGGCCGTATTGAATCATTTGCATTGCTGCCGGCCATGAACTTCTCTATGGCTCTTACGGTGTTTACAGGTCAAAATTTAGGAGCCAATAACCTTGAAAGAGTACGTAAAGGTTATCATGCAAGCTTATGGATGACAAGTCTGGCCTCATTCGTAGTTACTGTAATCTTTCTTCTCTTCGGTAAGTTCATTGTTTCTTTATTCAATAACGATACTAAAGTAGTAGAAATGGGCTACGACTATTTACTTATTGTTAGTCCTTTCTTTATTGTTTTTTCATTTATGTTTGTCAACAATGGTTTACTTCGTGGTGCAGGAGCTACATTAATACCAATGTTTATTTCTCTCGTGGCATTATGGGGATTGAGGGTACCTTTGTCGTATTATTTTTCTTTATATATGGGTACCTCTGGAATCTGGCTCGGAATACCAATAGCATGGGCTTTTGGAGGCATATGTTCGTATGTGTATTATAAAACTGGAAAATGGAAGAAACATATTGTGGTTAAAAATGAATTCTTTAATGTAAATGATTAATAAATCTTTTACCTCATTAAGTCACTAATAATACTTGAACTCCGAACTCTAGGTGGCCACTGAGCGAAACGAAGTGGAGTCGAAGTGCACTCTAAGTACTCAAGGCACTTCCAACTCCGAACTCCAAATAATAAATTTACTAAATCTTTATTTTTCAAAAAAAAATGATTAATTTTGCAAAAAATATTTGGCCCCGTAGCTTAACTGAATAGAGCACCTGACTACGGATCAGGAGGTTAAAGGTTTGAATCCTTTCGGGGTCACTAAAATAGAAAAGCTTAGCACTTTATAAGTATGAGCTTTTTTTTTAGTATTTATTTTACAATAAAATCATAAAGTATTGACAATAAAGAACTATCTTTGCATTCTTATCATTTCTTAACATTATATCATCCAATATTTTTTGGTTCGTCTTTATGTAGTGATGATAAATTATTAAAAAATCAAAAAATATATGGATTCATTTAACGAGCTGGGTTTAAGTCCTGGCATTTTGGCTACGCTGGAAGCCATCAGTTTCACTACACCTACTCCCATTCAAAGTAAAACAATTCCTATAATGTTACAAAAGGAACATGATATTATAGGGTTGGCACAAACAGGAACGGGAAAGACAGCCGCTTATGGTTTGCCCATTATTCAATTGGCAGATAAATCAACAAAAAATGTTCAGGCTTTGATACTATGTCCTACACGGGAACTCTGTATGCAGATAACAAAGGATATGGACACTTATAAAGGACAGGATAAAACCTTTAAATCAGTGGCTGTTTACGGAGGGGCAAGTATTCAAAATCAAATCAAATCTTTGAGAGAAGGATGTCAGGTAGTTGTTGGAACACCAGGCAGGATTTTAGACCTTATCCGCAGAAAAGTACTCAAATTACAACACATTACATTTCTTATTCTCGATGAAGCAGATGAAATGCTCAATATGGGTTTTCTTGATGATATTGATACCATTCTTGCTGAGACACCACAAAACAAACGCACACATTTGTTTTCTGCCACTATGCCTGCCGAAATTCAGAAAATTGCCGAAAAATATATGCAGAATATTAAAGAAATATCGGTTGGAAAAAGAAATGAGGGGGCTTCTGAAGTCAGGCACATGTATTATCTTATTAACAGCAAGGACAGGTTTGAAGCTTTAAAACGTATTGCTGACCTTAATCCCCGTATATATGGTATCATTTTTTGCCGCACACGTCAGGAAACAAAAGAAGTAGCAGACAAGATGATTAGCCACGGTTACAATTGCGATGCTTTACACGGAGATTTATCTCAAGCGCAGCGCGACCATGTGATGCACCGTTTCCGCACAGCTAATCTCCAAATGCTTGTGGCTACTGATGTCGCTGCCCGTGGTCTTGATGTGAGCGATTTAACACATATTATCAATTATAACCTGCCAGATGACCCCGAAATATACCTCCACCGCAGTGGCAGAACAGGCAGGGCTGGTAAAAGTGGCGTATCTGTTACTATTGTTACTCCCCGTGAACAAAAGCGTATTAAAGATATCGAGAAAATGATAGGAAAAACATTTAAACTTGAAATGTTACCCAGTGGAAAAGATATTTGCCAAAAACAACTCTTCAGTCTTATTGATATTGTTGAGAAAGTTGAGGTTAATGAAGAGCAAATTGAAGGATTTTTACCCGTCATTTATAAAAAATTAGATTGGCTTAGCAGAGAAGAACTTATCAAACATTTTGTATCTGTCGAATTTAACAGATTCCTCGAATTGTATAACAATGCCCCCGACCTTAATGCCGCAATATCAAACAGGGATAGAGATACAAATAAAAGAAATAATAATGAAAAAGGCGAATTTATACGGCTTAAAGTAAATCTTGGAAAAAATCAAAATATAAATCCTCCGCGACTTATTGGGCTTATCAATGATACTGCAAGAACACGCGAAATAAGAATAGGTAAAATAGATATCATGCGTGAATTCTCTCTCATCGAAGTAGAAAAAAAATATGCCATCCTTTTACTTAATAATTTTAAGGGGGCAAATTTTGAAGGAAAAGCCCTGATTGTTGATGAAGATAAAGGAGGAAGAACAGGAGATGACAGATATGGAAGAGATAATAAAAGACAAGATAGAGGGGGGCATAAATTTGAAAAAAGAGATTCACACAATGAAAATTATAAATCAAAACATATTTCCGAAAATATGGATGATTTAAAAGGAAAAAGAAAAGAAAAGCCCTTCAAATCAAGTGATAATAAAATCAGAAACGAAAAGCAAGAAGAAAACAAATTTCAAAAAAAACCAAAAACTTGGGAAATGGAAATGAGAAAAAATGAATTTGAAGATAAACCCAAAAAATTTAAGTCGTCTGATGCGACAAAAAGAAAGAAGAAAAAGTAAAATCCTGACTAAATTTCTTTCAGCTCTTTTTCTTGTTTTTCAATAATAAACCTTTTTAATTTCCTAAAATTTCAAATTCAGTTCGTCTGTTCATTTGTCTTCCTTCTTCATTGTCATTTGTAGCAACTGGACTTGAAAAACCAAAACCCTTGTATTGCAAGCGCTTAGCATCTATTCCTTTTTCAATAAGATAGTCTACAACAGCTTTGGCTCTGTTTTCGGAAAGCTTTTGGTTGTAGTCCGCTGAACCCCTGTTATCAGTATGACCTGAAATTTGAATACGTAAGCTTGGAGTGTTTTTTAAAAGCCCTACAAGTCTGTCTAATTCGGCAACCGATTCATTACGTAAGGTGGCTTTGTCGTAGTCGAAGAAAATATTATTAAGACGTGTTTTACTTCCTACAATAATTTTCTGGAGGGCAATGTCTTTGATAATTTCCTGATAGCCGGTAGCAGGGGGAATGTTTACATTTTCTGAATGAAAGAGGTATCCTTTTGCGTTAACAGCTATACCGTAATTTCTTCCTGAAGGCAGTGATACAAGATAATTACCTGTAGCACTGTTGGAGTTAAACTTGGCGATGGATTCGTTTTTCTCGTTGTCAATAATCTCAATATCGGCTTCGAGGGGCTGTGTGGTAACAGCATCAGTAATAGTGCCCTTGAGTATGGTTACATAAACGATGGGTTTTTCATCAATAAAGTTAATCACATAAATGTCGAGGTCCCCCAATCCGCCGTCTTTTACGGATGCATAATAGCCACGTATGCCACTGGCAGCAAGCACAAAGAAGAGGTCATCATCAGGAGAATTAATGGGATATCCAATGTTTTCGGGTGTACTCCATTTGCCATCGGTAATTACCGACTTAAATATATCGAAGCCCCCCATGGTTTTATGTCCCTGAGAGCTGAAATATAGGGTTTTGCCATCAGGGTGCATGAATACACCTTCTTCATCGTATGGCGTATTTATGGTATTGCCAAT
>CAZVOS010000111.1:0-7718 GCA_964628845.1 uncultured Bacteroidales bacterium
ACACCTGTGTACTACCAGAAATAATACCTGCAGAAAAAGGTAATATACATGAAAAGTTTGCTATAAGATATCTGTTTGATGAAATTATAAAAGAGAACTGCATATCTGTTGACACAACAACGCCATTTTCTGTCCAGTTTTCAAATACATATCCATAATTTTCAAGGGCTTGAACATAAACCAAACTTCCTTGTTGGTATGTGCCATCTCCTAGTGTTAATCCTGCAATAAATGGACTTGGCATTGTTGTTACACTATAATTTGGAATGGGATTTTTTCCTATACCGGTAATTGTTAAAGCACATGGAGAAAATACATTATTAGCATTGTGAGGAATGTTTAATATAGCTGTTTTATTTCCTGCTGAACTTGGGGTAAATCTGATATTAAAATTACCTGAAGCTCCAGGTGCCAAATATAGAGATGTGCCACCAATAATAGAAAATTCTGATGCATTTGTGCCACTAATGCTGACACTCCCTGCCTCAAGATTAAGATAATTAGGTATGGTACCAGTATTTGTTACTGTAATAGCCAGTGTTTTGCTGTTTCCAATATCTACTGTGTCGAAACTAAGTGCTGTAGGTAATGATATTTTAACACTCGCTCCGCCATTGTTGAGCCAATATTGCAGGTTATTGTTTGAGTATGAAAACGCAAATTTGCCCCATACGTTATTATATGTAGAATAACTGCACCTGTCCCATGTAGTGGGATGACAAACGCCATAGAGCTGTCCCACAACCTGATTGCTGGTATTTACAATCATACCGCCAGAGCTGCCCCCTTCTGTTTGACCGCCAAGGGTTGTGGTGTAGTGAAAATAACTAGTGCTCAGACTTGAACAGTTATAAGAGGGGGTGGTTTTGTTTTGCTGGCGGGTGTATTTTTGAAAAGTACCTGATGGGTGATTTACCGAGTGTAGTGTAGCACTATTAGCAACACTGCTTGTTGACCATCCGAGATAATATCTGGTTCCGCCAGGTTTTGCTTTTAATAATACAAGTGTAAAATCAGTCTGACTATTGGTTTTAATAAGGTTAGCTCCTGAAACAATATACACATTAGGATTTGTACTGCTGCTGCCACAGGATGCAGACCAATAATCGAATCTGGCTTCTAGACCTGTAGCGGAAGCTTGTGTACTAAAACAATGGTTTGCTGTGAGTAAAAAAGGTTGAATATCGGTAGTTCTGTTATCGGCAAGCATGCCTCCTGAACATATATAATAACCGCCATCTTTTGGAAAAGTTAATTTAGCTGTTGCTCTTTTTAAATTGGTAATATATGTAAACCCATTAGCATAACTACAGTTGGCATCCTCATAGCAGGTCGCTTTGCTTTCTGTTTCGGGTAAGTATTTATTTTCTGCGTGAACCACTTTTGAAATGGTAAAAAAAATGTTTTTCCCAAACATATCTTTGGGTATTACAAACTGAATAAAGGCGTGGTCACCAAAACAGGTGGTGGTATAAAAACCATATTCATCAAGTATTCCGTTTAATTCGCCCTGAGTAAATACATAATCATTTGGTCCGAAAATATTGAGTTGCACTCCCACAGGAAAATTACCTTCAGAGATAAAAAACCTTATTTCGTCGGCTCCTTTCGAACTGATATACGTTGTAAACACAAGAGTGTCATCGTTAATGCGTTTCAGCCTGCCTCCTGCATAATTAATCTCTCCGGTTTCGGGAATGGCTATCGCATTCAAATCAAATATCAACGGCGCTGCCAAATCACGTACAACGCCAATAGCAGGTGGCTCATAAGATGTCTCAATAAAATTTCTTTCTGTTTTTGATAGTGAATCTAATAAATGTATTTCATTTTTATTCAATGCTGTAGCTAAAGAATAAAATATAGGTGTTACAACTGGCTCATATTCATTGTTCTGAAGTATTCCTTCAACTTCATCGGCAAACTCTTTATTTATTTGTCCGTATGAAATTACTGTATTAATAAAAAGAAAAATGATACTTAAAAAATAAATTTTTTTCATGGCTTTTTGTTTTTTAAAATTTTATATAGAAAATATCCGATAGTAAACAAGGATTTTAAAAAATATCAAATATTTTCTGTATAAAATCACTGAACGGCACAGCCAAGAAGCATTTCTGAAAACAAATAAAAAAAAAGCCCGGTTGCCCGAGCTTTTCTTTTTTTATTTAACTATAAAAAAATTACGAACTATATCAGATTTAATCTTCCAAATAATTCTTTTCTGTACAATCCTCCAATAGGAATAACTTTCATTTTTCCTTCAATTACTAAATCTGGATATTTAATAGAGAAAATTTTATCTAAGCGTACTATATATGAACGGTGTACTCTTACAAATTCTTTTTCTGGAAGAATTTTTATCATATGTTTCATAGTAGTATGTGTGGTATAAATATTATCTGAAGTATTAATAACAACATAATCCTTAAGAGCTTCAACAAAATAAATATCTTTAAAAGCTACTTTGTTTAATCTGTAATCTGCTCTAACAAAAATGCTGTCTTTAGCTTCTTTATTTTCTACTATTGAATGGTAGAGGTCTCTTTCTTTCTTTACTTTGAAGTCTTTTTCGTGTTTAAAAACAGCCATTTCGATGGTTGTTTGTAATTCTTTTTCTTTAAAAGGTTTAATAATGTAACCGTAAGGTTCGCTTAATTTAGCTTTGTCAAGTGTGTTTTCGTCGGCATATGCTGTAAGAAAAATAACTGGTATATCGTACCTTTCCTTCATAATTTTTGCGGTATCGATACCATCAATTTTTCCTTTTAGCATGATGTCCATCAGAACGAGGTCTGGTCTGGTTTCATCAACTTCTGCAATTGCTTTTTCTCCTGAATTAACTACACCCGATACTTTGTATCCGAGTTTTGCTAAACTGTTTTGAATGTCTTTTGCAACGATGTTTTCGTCTTCGACTACTAAAATTTTTAATTTTGCCATAATGTTTAAGATTTAATGTTAAAAAATATTGAAAATTTATTTGAGTTTTTGCAATCTAAATCAATAGAACCATTTAATTGTTCGATAAGTGCAAGAACTAACTGAAAACCAAGTTCTGAAGGATTTTTTAATATATTTTTATCCTTTATGGGCTGTCCGTTGTCAGAAATAAATAGTTGCACTTCGTTATTGTTTAAATTAGCTTCGACAAAGATAAGGAATATTTTCGATATTTCGACAAAAAATCTTTTAATCGAATAAGAAATTATTTCATTAAGTATCAAACCGCAAGGCACAGCCAAGCTTACAGGTAAAAAAATATTTTTTAATTTATATTTAATTTCAATATTTTTTCCATTTATTTCGTAACTTCTGAATAAATTATGTGTTAAACTTTGAATATATTTTTCAAAATCTATATTTGTAAATGATTTATGGGCATAAATATTTTCATGTACAAGGGCCATGGATTTTATACGGTTTAAACTTTCTTCGAATATCTTTTTTATTTCTTCGTCTTTGAGCATATTTGCTTGCAAATTCAAAATACTAGTCATTACCTGCATATTATTTTTTACACGATGGTGTATTTCTTTTATGAGTTCTTCTTTTTCTTTCAAAGAGTTAATCAAAGAATTTTCGGTATTTTTTCTTTTCTGCATTTCAATTTGAAGTTCTACATTTAATTTTTCTGCCATTTCGGCTCTTAATGTTTCTTTTATAAGTCGTTTCTGAACAGACAAGTCGCGCATAACAATCTGGCATACCTTATCTCCATAATAATCAAAAAGTACTGGTTTTGTTTCGTAGGTAAAATATTTATTTGTTTTAATATTTTTAATTGGAAATTCCATGAATGGAATAATTTTCCCTTCTAGTGCTTTTGCTATTCTTTGTTTTGCTTTTTCCTTCTGTTCTTCGGGTATTAAATCAAAAATATTGTATTTTTTGAGCTCATTCAAATTTTTACATCCTATATATTTTAAAGCAGTTTTATTGGCATAATACATTTTATTGTTTTTATGTATAATTAAGCCGCTCGGGAAATTATCAACCATACTTCTGTACGATTTTTCTCTGTTTTTTAGTATATGTTCGCCCAATATCCTTTTCGATATATCCCTTATCAGACATACCGCCTCATTATCATTAAGTGCGAGAATACGACATTCGTAATGTTTTTCTGTATTACTGAAATCATAATTAAATTGTTTTATTTTTTTCGATTTGAGCGAAAATTTTAAAGCATTAATTATTTTATTACTTAAATCTTGTGGTAATTCTATTTGATTAATTTTTTTTTCATTTATATTGGTTATTTTAAATAAAATATTTTGGGTATCAATTTTTGATTGTAATATAATGCCATTTTTATTAATAATTAAAATAGTATCTGGCAGAACATTCAACAATATTTTTTTCTTTTTTTCTGTTTCTATTTCTTTTATTTCTAATAATTTTTTATGGGTTATATCTTCTGCTACTATAATAAATTTCTCTATAATAGTTTTTACTTTAACTGGTATTATATGTGTATTTAAATATATTTCTTTATTATTCTTTGTAAAAACTTTTATTTCTCCTTTCCAATTAGTTCCTTCTGTTATGATTTTCCATATTCTAAAATTTTGAAAATCGTTTTGTTTAGATATGGCTGTAAGAATGTTTTTATTTAATATTTCTTTTTTTTTTAAATCAAACGTATTTATAAAAATATCATTTACAAATTCAATATTTATTTTATTATTGATGATTATGATAATTTTATGTCTTTCTTTTAAAAGAAATGTTGTAAGGTTTATGTTTTTATAATCGTAATCTGAAATATTAGTTTTTTTTAAATATTTTATTAAATCTGTGTTTTCATTCATATTTATTCTTGTATTATGGGTTTAATTATTTCACCATCATATCTGTACTCAAATCCCCTTTTATAATCTATATATATAAACAAAACTCCATTTTCATCATATTTTCTCCATGTTCCTTCTGGCTTTCCCATTATATAAATTCTTTCTTCTTTAGTTTTTCCATTTTCCCAATAGTATAAATGTTTTCCATCAGGATAATCATCTATAAAATTACCTTCAAATTTTAATTGTCCACTATCGTAATAATGTTTCCATATTCCATTGCGCCTGCCATAACTAAAATTTCCTTCTTGCTTATAGTTTGTAGTGGTAAAAAACCAAAAACCATCTTCTTGTCCTTCTTCATAATTTCCTTTCGATATAAGGTTTCCATTTTCATCATATTCTTCTGTTAAACCTTCTAATATTCCATTTGTAAAGTTTTCTGTTTTTTGAAGGTTTCCATTTTCATAAAACCATTTCCATTCTCCTGTTTGAAAGCCATTTTTATTAAATTTTCCTGTTTGTTTTAATTTTTCTGTTTCTGTATAAAATTTCCAAATGTCTGTTTTAATATTATCTTTATAATTTCCTTCTGATTTTAAAATTCCATTTTCATAAAATTCTTTCCAAAAACCTTGTTTCATGCCTTTTTCATCAACAATGCCTTCACCAAATATTTTTCCTTTTTCAAAAATATAAGAATTAATAACTTTTCCATCTGTTCCATATTCCCTTCTTATACCTTCGGGTAAACCATCTTTATAACTGCCTATTACTTTTATATTGCCATCTGGATAATAATCTGTCCGTATTTCATATTTAGTAAGTTCAGGAACATCTGTTTGTATTTCATCGTCAAGATATTTTGTTATGTTTTTTAGAATACCATCTGGAGAATATTCTTTAAAATATCCGTTTTTCTTTCCGTTTACATAAAATCCTTCTGATTTTAGTTCTCCATTTTCGTAAAAGTATTTCCAAACACCTTGTTTGCGTTTGTTTCTATCTGTTCTGTTTATATTTTCTCTTCTTATAACAATACCATTTTTATATTCAGTAATAACAATTACCAAACCTTCTTGAGAATATTCTTTTGAAATACCTTTTTCTTTTCCTTTTTCGAAAAATATTTCTTTTTTTATTTTTCCATCTAAAAAATAATGTTTTGTTAAACCTTGTTTGATGTCTTTTTCAAAATTTTCTTCTATAATTTCATTTTCTGTTGTTGTTTTTCTTATGCCTTGTTTAAAGCCATTTTGGTAATTTATTTCCAATATCACTTTACCTTCTTCATTATAAAATTTCCAGATACTGTCTAATTCAAAATTTTTTCTGTTTCCTTCTGATTTTATAGTTCCATTTTCATGATATGTTTTCCAATATCCTTCTGGTATTCCGTTCAACAAATTACCTTCGCTTGATTTAATACCACTTGGATAATAAAATATTTTATATTCTGTAGTATCTTTTATGTTTTGTCCTTTTACAATAAGTATATTAAATATCATAATTAAAACAATAATCAAAAAATATAATTTTCTTATCTTTTCTTTATTCATATTGTTTTATTTATTACTACAAAAATATAAACTTAAACTGTATATATTTTATTTAATATTTAGCATTTTTAATATAGGTATTCGTGCTTTATCAATTATTTCCTTATTAAGAATAATTTCGGGAAGTTCATATTTTATACATACATATAATTTTTGCAAAGTATTTAATTTCATATATGAGCAATCATTACACAAACAGTTTTCTTTAGTAGAAACTATAATAAATTCTTTTTGGGGAGATTCTTTTTTCATTTGATGTATAATGCCTGTTTCTGTTGCAATTATATATTTTTGTGAATTATCTTTTTTTGTAAAATCTAATAAAGCCGTTGTAGAACCCACAAAATCTGCTATTTCAAGTATTATGGCTTTACATTCGGGATGTGCTATAAGCTTGGCATCTTTATGTATATTTTTTAATTTTATAATACTTTCCATATTTAATATATCATGTACTTCACAAGAACCATCATATATAATCAAATCTCTTCCTGTTTTTTCTTTTACCCAGGCACCTAAATTTCTATCAGGAGCAAATATTATTTTTTTTTCTTTTGGTATAGAATTTACAACTTCTACTGCATTACTTGATGTACAAATAATATCCGAAATTGTTTTTATTGAAGCGGTTGAATTAATATAAGTAATAACAATATGTTCAGGATATTTTTTTTTCATTTCCTTTAATTGTTCATACGAACATCCATCTGCCAAACTGCATCCTGCTTTTATATCAGGTAAAATAACCTTTTTTTGTGGTGATATAATTTTTGCTGTTTCTGCCATAAAATGTACTCCACAAAATACTATTATTTCGGCTTCTGTTTGTGCCGCTTTTTGCGATAAAGCCAAACTGTCGCCTATATAATCTGCAATATCCTGTATTTCTGGAAGCTGATAAAAATGAGCCAGAACAATGGCATTTTTATCTTTTTTTAATTTTATTATAGCATTTTTAATATCCAAAATATTTACCGATTCTTTTATAAAACCAAATTCTTTAATATCTTTATCAAAATTTCTCATTTTTTCCCTTTTGTTATTTTTGTTGTTTTCTTTATATTATATATTATAAAATTAAAAATATTTATAATTATAAATTCATCAAGCTGTTAATATTGTTAATAAGTTTATATTAAAATAGATGTCAAAATTACTAACATTTTAATTAACAACTTATTAATAATTTAAATAATTATATATTAATGATTTATAAATATTTTATAAATTTTATATTTTTCATTTTGTTAAATTTAACAAGAGTTTTAAACAATTATATTTTATTGAAAATTTGTGAATATAATTTAATAAAAAAGAGAAAATATAATTTTTATTATAAAAAAAATTTTTTCTTAAAAAAAAC
>CAZVOS010000112.1:0-7666 GCA_964628845.1 uncultured Bacteroidales bacterium
TGATGATTCATTAAGATTTTCAATACTTGGTTACAAAAGTATTACTGTAAAAGTTTATGATTTTTTAAAAGAATTTAAAAATAATCAACTAATATTTATGGAACCAGAGCTTGTTAATTTGAAAGAGGTTATTGTCTCTGCTAAAGGTCTTAAAGAAGCTATACTGGGCAATAAAACCGAATCAAAAGTGATGCAGGCCGGTTTCTCCTCTAATGAACTTGGAAACGAAGTAGGCATTGTTATTAAGATTAAAAAGAAACCAACCTATATCGAAAATTTTAATGTGAGTATATCAGAAAATAAATACGATACTGTTAAATTCCGTATCAATATTTATACTTTAAAAGATGGTTTACCTTACGAAAATTTACTCAAACAATCAGTAATTGTACAAACAACAATTAAGAAAGGCAAATTGAGTATAGATTTGCGAAAATATAATATTATAGTTGAGGAAGACTTTTTTGCAGCACTCGAATGGATTGAAGATCTAGGAAAAAACGGACTATACTTCTCAGCAAGTTTTTCAGGTAGCTCTATTATAGCCCGCCAAACAAGTCAGGGTACATGGGAAAAGCCAGGCCCTATTAGTCTCGGTATCAGTGTAGGAGTAAAGTATTAATTATTTCTGATTTATCTTTTGACAATTGCTGTTTAAGCATATCTAAATTGTCAAATTTCATCTCGTTGCGGATGCGTTTTACAAATAAAACCCGAATGCTGTCTCCATAAATATTTTGAGAAAAATCTAAAATATGAACTTCTGTTTTTAAATTAGCATCGTTGCTTACAGTCGGGTTTTTACCAATGTTGAGCATCCCTTTATATTTTTTATCATCATACAATACAATTACTGCATATACACCTTCGGGTGGAATAAGTTTATAAGGATTTTCAATCTCTAAGTTGGCAGTAGGAAATCCAATATGTTGCCCAATTTTTCTGCCTTCAATAACATGTGCTTCTAAACTGAAATAATCGCCAATCATCTTATTGGCTTTCTCAATGTCCCCTATTACAATGGCCTTTCTTATTTTTGTAGAGCTTACTTCAATGCCTTCAAACTCATAAGTGGATACATAATCAATTGTGAAATTATAGGTCTCGGCTAGATTTTGCATGGCTTCCAGATTGCCCTCCCTATGTTTACCAAAACGATGGTCTTTCCCTAATACAAACTTCCGTATGCTGAGTTTTTTAACTAAAAATTCCTCTACAAAATGTATATACGAAGTAGCTGCAAATTCTTTACTAAAGGGTATCACTATCAATACATCAATCCCCATTTTCCTGAATTTATCAAATTTCTCTTCTTCAGTATCAATAAGTTTCAGGTCTTTTTGTTCTGGATAAAGAACCAATCGCGGATGGGGAGAAAATGTAATAACTACACTTAAACATTGATGTTCTTTAGCATCCTGTACCAATTTGGTTATAACCTTTTTATGCCCTGCATGAATCCCGTCGTATGTGCCAATGGAGATTACTGAACACTGGTCTAAAACTATATTTTCAAATCCGTTAAGTATCTTCATAGAGCAAACAATCGTAATATTGGCAAAAATACATATTTTAGTTTTCATTTTTTTCTAATTTTGCAATAAAAAAATATTATGCAGTACGACCCAATAAAAAGGAGTCTTGGAAAAGTTTTCAACTATGGCTTATGGACAAGAAAATTACTTTATAGACTGCTGGATTTGATTTTATTACGTAGCTGGTACATAAGCAGGGAAATAAAAAAATGGCTTGTATCCACAAAAGATAAAGACAAGATTTATATATTAGATGCTGGCTCTGGTTTTGGACAATATACTTACTTTTTACAATCAGTAAACAAAAGAGCATTGATAACAGGTATCGATGTAAAACAAGAGCAAATTGACGATTGTAATAATTTTTTTTCCAGATGCGGTATTAAAAATGTAAAATTTGAATTAGGCGATTTAACAACTTATGCACCCCAAAATAATTTTGATTTTATATTATGTGTCGATGTGATGGAACACATCGAAGATGATATCAGTGTGTTCAATAACTTCGGAAAAATGATGAACAAAGGCGGTCTTTTGTTAATATCTACACCCTCCGATTTGGGTGGTTCTGATGTGCATCACGAAGATGATGAATCATTCATTGATGAACATGTAAGAGAAGGATACAATAAAGATGATATCACACAAAAATTAATGAATGCCGGCTTTAGTAAAGTGAATACCATGTATTCTTATGGAAAATACGGTAAAATGGCTTGGAAATTATCCATGAAAATACCTATAACGTGCCTGAATATGTCTAAAATATTTTTCTTGTTTTTACCTTTTTACTATGTTTTTGTCTTTCCTGTGGCCTATATACTCAACTCTTTGGATGTAAGACAACATAATATTACTGGCACAGGTCTTATTGTTAAAGCAGTTAAATAATAATATATGAAATTGCCATTATTTATTGCTTTCAGATATTTCATTTCCAAAAAAAAACATAATATCATTAATGTGATATCGGGTATTTCGGTGGCAGGTATCACTTTTGGTACAATGGCGCTTATTATTGTGTTGTCAGTGTTTAACGGCTTTGAGTCCTTGGTTGTTTCAATGTTCAACTCTATAAATCCCGATTTGCATATAAGTGCAAAAATGGGCAAAACATTCGAATTGGATTCATTAAAAAGGGCAGAGCTAAAAAAAATTGAAGGCGTATATTATATTACAGAGGTTATTGAAGAAAATGTACTGCTTAAATATAAGGATAAACAACATATAGCCGTGATTAAAGGTGTTAGCAAGGATTTTTTTAAAATGTCCCATCTGTGCGATTTGGTATATAACGGCTCTTGTGCTGTTAAGGAAGGCGACATTAATTATGCACTTGTTGGAAATGGTGTGGCCCTTGTATTAGATGTAAATGTCAATGATTTTATGAATCTATTGTCTGTTTATGTGCCACGCAGGGGAACACGTTCTGTAACTGACCCAACTAAAGCTTTTAATAATAAGCTTATACAGCCAGGTGGCTTGTTTTCAGTAGAATATGAATACGATTCTAAATATTTTATTACAGACATTGATTTTACCAGAGAACTTTTATCTTATGAAAAAGAAGTTACTGCACTTGAGTTAGGTCTTAGCAAAAATACGGATGTTAACAAAGTTAAAAATGACATTCATAATCTTTTAGGTGATAATTTTTATGTGAAAAACAGATTTGAACAACAAGAATTGCTTTATAAAGTGATGAAGTCCGAAAAATGGGCTATTTTCCTTATTCTTGGCTTTATTTTGATTATAGCTGTTTTTAATATTATTGGAACTCTGACCATGCTTGTTATCGAAAAAAAGAACGACATTTCAATTTTATGGACACTGGGCACAACGAATAAAGTTTTAAAGAGAATATTTTTCTTCGAAGGACTGATATTAAGTTTTATGGGCGCTTTTCTAGGCCTGTTTTTAGGTGGTCTTATTTGCTGGGTGCAGCAAACATTCGGCATTATTGCTCTTGAACAAGCTCAGGCATTTATTGTGGATGCCTATCCTGTTAAAATGCAATTATCCGATTTTGTTTTGGTTTTTGTAACAGTTATTATTATAGGTGCTTGTGCAGCTTATCTGCCTGTAAGAAAAATAAATATAACACAAATTGAAAAAGGGAAATAAGGATATATAATAACTCAAAACATTAAAACTGAAAATTTATAATTAAACATGGATAAATCTTTAAAACCACTTAAAATATATATCATCTATAATGGCTGTCAGATGCGTTCTTTGGACGCTACACGACTGCATAATTATTTTATTTATAACAATCAAATAATTGTTGATAAGCCCGAAGATGCTGATTTTAATATTCTTGTTACTTGTGGGGTAATACGCAAACAAGTTGAGTCATCATTTCAACTTATTGAGGACTATTTGAAGTACAAAGGGGAACTCATTGTAATGGGCTGTGTGCCGGCTATTGCACAAGATGAATTTAGACAGAAGTTTAATGTAAAATATTTATCGACTAAAAATCTTAATGATATTGACAATTTTTTTCCGGAGTTTATGCTGAAATTTATGGATGTCCCCTTTGCCCACGAATCTTATAAAAAACACGTGGAATACGATGTCTTTAAAGAAAGGGAAAGGAATGATACACTAAAAAGTTTTACTGGTGAGTTCGAGATTTCAAAAAAATTTCTCTATAAGTGTGTTTCAACTGTAAGAAGTAAACTTAGGATGGAAGACAAAGATAAAAGAAATGAAGAAGTTAAATATATCTGTATTGCTAATGGTTGCCGTAATAAATGTGCTTATTGTGGTATCCGCATAGCTATTGGCCCTCTCAAAAGTAAACCCCTTGCAGATTGTGTTGTTGAATATAAAAAACTTATTGATGAAGGTTATCGTAACTTCCGTATTATAGCCGATGATTTAGGCGCTTATGGTTTAGATATTGGAAGTTCTTTTGCTGAATTACTCGAACAATTTGCATTGATTGACAAAGGAACAGGCAGCCGTTGGATTTTTGAAGACCTTAACCCGAAGTGGCTTATTAAATATAAAGATACATTATATAAGTATGTAAAAAAAGGTAAAATCATTGAATTACTTTGTCCCTTACAAAGTGGCAATAACAGAATCCTCAAGTTAATGAACAGGGATTATGATATCAATGAAGTGACAGCTCTTCTGGTCAGATTTAAAAAAGCAAATCCGCTTATTACACTTATAAGTCATGCTATTGTTGGATTTCCCACCGAAACTGAAATGGAATTTGAAGATACCCTTAAAATGCTCGAAAAATTAAATTGTGATGAGCTTACCATACTTGGATATCACGATTCTGAAGGCATCCTTTCTCATAACATTGAACCAAAAATAGAAAAACAGATAATTCAAAATAGGTTAAATAAGGTTCGTGAACTGCTCTTAAAATTAAAAACTCCGATAGCCAGAGTCTATTAATATTAAATTAATATTAAATTTTAAAAAAAAATATTAAAAAAACTCTATATGTTTTTTATTTATATACTTTTGCACGTTTTTAAAAATATATATATTTATGAAGCAGAATAATTTAAAACAAAACAGTCAGATTAAAAACAAAAAGAAACAATTACCGTTTGCTTTTATATTAATCATTGGTCTATTAATAGGTTTTGGCTTAGGTGTCTTTGCAATGTATTTAAAGAAAATAAATATTAAGAAACCTAAAAATACTAAGAATGAATATATAGAAATTAGGGAACAAGGTTATAAATTTATTAGTCCTTTACTGGAATGTGACAACTATCACTCTGATAATACTAAAAATTTTGCTGAACTTAAAAAAGAACTCACAAATTATTTAAACAATGTCATTTATAAAGAAGATGCCACACATATTTCTGTTTATTACCGCTCACTTAATAACGGACCATGGTTTGGCATTAAAGAACAAGAATATTTTACCCCAGCAAGTTTACTTAAAGTACCTATTTTAATTGCTGCATTAAAAAAAGCTGAACTCGATACGGCTTTGCTTAACCGTAAGTTCCCCTATAAAAAATCTTTTGAAACTGAATACCAGAATATTTTAGGAACAGAACAAATTAAACTGGGAAACGATTATACATTCGAGCAATTACTTGAATATATGATAATTCAATCAGACAACGAAGCCAAAGAATTAATTATTCAAATAATCAGCAATGATTATATTGTTAATGTAATGGAAGAATTAGGTTTAAATCTTAAATCAAGGGACTTAAATTTAGATTTTGTAACAGTTAAAGAGTTTTCTTCATTTTTCAGAATATTATATAATGCTTCTTATCTGAACAGAAATATGTCAGAAAAAGCTCTTGAAATGATGAGTAAAACTGTTTTTAATAAAGGAATAAACGCTAAACTACCTCCTGAAATAACTGTAGCACATAAGTTTGGAGAAAGAGGTTACGATGATGTGGATTTTAAACAATTACACGATTGTGGCATTATTTATTTAAAGAACTCCCCATATTTATTATGTGTGATGACTAAAGGTAATAATTTTGATAAACTCACTAACATTATTGCAGATATTTCAGTTATTGTTTATAATAATCAAATAAAAAATACTAAACAATAAATTCTTAATACTGCACATTATTTATATTCAATATTTTTATTTTATTAATTTAGCTCATTATTTAAACTGATTTAAAATAAATTAGCTGATTAAAAATACCTACTTGCTCTCTAAAACTCTTTTATTATTTTTTCCTGTTTTTGACTATGCTTATAAGGGAAGCGAATATATCCCGTATTCGATTCTTCAATTAGAAAGGGCAATCAGGCATACTGGGCTTGAAATTATTTTGATTGATGAAACTACAAACAATACTTATGAAGAAATTATTATTCAACATAAGGACAGTATTGTTATTGCAGCAGTAAGTGCCATCACAGGATTTCAGATTAAGGGCGGATTAGAATTTACAAAACTTATAAAAAAACATGCTCCAAATGCCTATGTGGTATGGGGGGGATGGCATCCCACCATTGTTCAGGAGCAAACCTTGATGGATAAAGACATTGATTTTATTATCAGCGGGCAGGGAGAGAAACCTTTTAAAGAATTGACAGAAGCCCTTGTTTACAATCATAATTATGAAAATATAAATGGCCTGGGTTTTAAAAAGAACAATGAAATCTGCATCAATCCTTCTAATGAATTTAACAATTTAAATGATTTCCCAGATGTTAATTATAGTCTTATTGACATTAATAATTATGTATTAAAAACCGATTTCTCGGAACGCCGTCTGATGTATTTTGCAAGCTATGGCTGTCCTTTTAATTGCTCATTTTGTTCTGGGGCTCAAATTTTTAAAAAGAAATGGTTCCCCAAAAAAATAGATACTATCATTGCCGATTTAATCTTTTTTAAAGAAAATGCACAGATAGATAGTATTTTATTCTGGGATGATAATTTTTTTTCAAATAAAAAATTTGTCATGGACTTTGTTCAGCGTCTTATTGATGAAAATATTAAGCTTTTATGGGAGGGCTCAGCACATGCTAAAAACTTCTTAAACATGTTTACAGCATCAGATATTCAGTTAATGTATAAAGCAGGATTAAGAAGAGTATCTACTGGAGCTGAATCAGGAAATAATAACACGCTAACATTAATAAAAGATGATTTAAAGTATCAGGATGTTCTCCATTTTATTGAATTCCTTTATAAAAATAATGTAACAACTTTCTTCTCAACAATGCTTGGGTTTCCATTTGAAAAAGAAAATGATATTGATGCCAGCTTTAATTTTATTCGGAAAGCCAAACTCATTGATAACAATGTTAAGGTACAAATTAATATTTACACCCCATATCCACAAACACAGTTGTATCAAATTGCCTTAGAAAAAGGGTTTAAGGAACCCCAAAAACTTTCGGAATGGATAAATCATTCTCCCGAAAAATTCAGACCTCCATGGATAAAAAAATCATTTTATAATAAGATAGAATGCTTTATGAATTTCTATTTACCCTTTTCAGAAAAGAAATCTTATAAAAGAGCTCCTGAAAAATTCAGGAACGTGGCTTATATTTTTAATGTTTTTCTGCATCCTCTTATTTATTTGCGGTTTAAATTTAATTTCTTTCATTTCCCTCTCGAATGGTATATTTTTAAATCACTGCTTGAAAGATAT
>CAZVOS010000113.1:0-7662 GCA_964628845.1 uncultured Bacteroidales bacterium
TTGATACAACCTCATTGGACTATTACAGATATCACATCGGTATTAGCTTTATGAGCTGGCATCAGGGTAATCAATGGAGCTATTCAGTAAGCCCTAAAAAGACCTTTTGAGTTATTGTTTGAGTTTTGCTGAACACTTTTACAACATACTGTCCTGAAGATAATATTGTTTCAATCTTATTGAGTTCATTGCCTTTAAGTTCCTGATTTAGAACTTCCTGCCCTAAGATGTTGTAAATGCATACCGAAGATGCGTCTTCTTGTGTATTCATAATATATACTATATTATCTTGGGCATAAATCATTATTTCGTTATCAGAAATATGAATATTATTGGAGGTGTGTTGTGGAATAAAATGTAAGACAAAACGTTCAGAAGTATTGTCAACAGAACTAGAGAATACATAAGTATTTTGCTGACGTAAATCTGTAAGTGTATTATTATATAAATCTTCTAAAACAACATTAAAATTACCGTCGAAAAGAGCGATATCTTTTGCTGAAAGTGTAAAAATACCATCAACAGAAGTTTTAAAACCCATTGTTATTAATCGGGCCGATTTGAGTTCGGGTAATGAGTTGATGGCAAGTGCCTGATTATCGGCATCTGTTGTGTAAATCTGAGGGTGTTGCATATTGTCGGCATACAGTTTTACAGCATCGTAAGCTCCTTCAAAATACTCACTGGCTCCGCTTTTAAAATTTATTTTTGGTCTATCTTTATAGGTATCCCTTTCGATTTCGAGTGTTAATAATTTATTATTAAATGATTTGAGTATGTTATTAGCCCCATGCACCCTATGCGTATTGTTTAATGAGAGAGAAGCCGTGGTATAGCTGCTGTTAACATGCACCCAGAATGCCTGCATAGCAGGGATAATTCTGTCGGGACTTACTTCTACATTAGGCAGGTACGTCATGATACCGCCATCAGCTTCCCTTACATGAATGGCTGCATCCAGGTGTGTATTGTCTACAAATACCTGATTGTCATCACCTACAACCAAGTCCCAGTCTATAGGAGAAGGATATGGATTGCCTGTATAATTCCAGCCGTAATTGTTTGGAGAGGCCTGACGGATAAAGTTATTCCTTGAAATAGCGCCATTATTAAGTGTGCCTTCAAAGGCAAGAGTTTTAGTAACAGGAAATCTGACCACGTAGCCGGTCATTTCGGCCAAAGTACCGGTTCCGAAAGGCAGCCAGTTGGCAGAAGTAGGACTGTAATAATAAATATTGTCTGAGCCATCAAAAACCTCATGAGTGGCTCCTTGCACAGGTGCAGCCAAGGTCCACCCTGATGTAGTTGTATTGGGCAGGTATTTCTGTACTATAATATCGCCTGCCACATCGAGAGTTCCGTTTTGTATAAAAGAGCCCGTACCACTGGCATCGGACTCAATAACAAAATCGCCCCGCACTTCTAAGATATAAGCATTGTCGAGGGTAAGAGAAGCATCGGATTCAATATTTACATTATTATAAGTAATATCTTCGCTTATTGTTTGATTTGAAATATTAACCAATAAATCAGGATACACCGTAAGGGCATACGCTTTTATACATATATCGTAAGGATATGAAGTACTTCCTCCCAGAGCAGTCCAGCCCGAAGTGCCATCATAAGACATCCAGCAGACACCTGTTTCGATGGTGGCGTCTGAATAATCAGGATAGTCTGTTTCAATAGGTACAGGATAAGTGTATGAGGGCGTGTTATATTTTATGCGGACATAAAAATCATTTCCGTTCAATATATCTATTGGGGTGGTCAGATCGAATGTGTAATACCCAGGCATTACCTTGCTTTGAGAAGATAAGGAGCCCAGAAAACCCGATAAAGAAGAGCCAATGAAACTATCATAAATATCAATATCAATGGTTGAATTGCTGGCATTAAGCCAGGTGCCGATTTTAGTTATTTGCTGGTTGCCTGTGGCTACATATTTAACAAGTCAAGATGCTTGTTCTACATCATATCCAAAACCTGAAACACAACCCAGCTCATCAATTGAATACAGGTTTGCATCAGCATTATAATCAATTCTGTTGGGGAAATATCCGACAGATGTATTCACCTTGGTATCATTATAGGAAATATAAAAATAACCACTTTCGCCCCAGCCAGAGCCCCAACTGTTCTTAATTATCCAGGCACCTGTGCCTCCTGCTGTAGATTTATTATTGTCCCATCCAACAAGCAAAACAGCATGGTTTGTTATACTAGTGCCATTGTAATAATAGGTTTTATTTGAACTGTTGTATGAGAGGTTTCTAAAGTACATATTGGTATATAATGCACCATAATCGATGAGGGCTTGTTTAATAGTATTTCTGTCATTGGGCAGGTAAACAATATCTGTAACATACGCTTGTTCCAAAAAGCCCGATGGACAAGAGCCAGGTGTTGCGGTATAAGGGTCGTCAGCTTCGGATAAAGGGCCTGATTTTCTTGATAAATATGCTGCAGCTATATCAAGATTACCCCCATCACATGGCGCCCATTCGAAACCATGGCAATTGTTCAGATTGTCTTCGGATAAATCAGTATCACCATTACCCAGTATCTTCCATCTCGATTCTATTGAGCCAAGAGCTGCAAAGGTCCAGCAGGAGCCACAATTACCCTGGTCTTTTACAGATGTCAGTAAAGAAGTGCCTCCAGTACCTGCTGTACGCAAATCGTAAACAGCATCACCAATGGCTGCTTTTGTATTAACATAAGAAGAAAAATCTCTTTTCATTGGAGAAGGAATTTCACCTAAAATAAACCCTTCGTGAGTAGTTGTTCTTAATAAACCAGAATTTTTCTGATACATGTATTGAACAAAATCGGGATTTAATGGAGCCCGTTCTAAGTTATTCTGAGACAACAAAATTGAAGAGAAACTAATTAACAGACAAAATACAAAAATAAATTTTTTCATGGCTTTAAATTATTGTAAGCAATTATTATTCTATAAAAGTACAATTTTTTTAAAAATATTTCAAAAAAACAAGTTTTTATTTTTTCACTACTGACCAACTAAATTTTTAAACTTCAAAATTATTTATTCGGGATTCCTCTTCGCCAAAGGCGAATCGGAATGACAGTCAGTAAGTTTTTTTAATAAAGGTGAGGCTGTCTCAAAAAGTAATAAAGGAAAACTTTCATCCATATTTAATAAGAGAGCAGTATTTTTTTAGATTTCTCCCCCGATATTTATCAGGGTCGAAATCTGATGGTAAAGTTACTTACAATGGCCCAAGGTTTTTCTTTTGAGACAGCCTCACCCGTTACCCTCTAAACATCTCAAAACCCATGTCATTGGTAGCGAAGCGATAAATCTCTTAATTTTTATCGGGTAGTAGTGATTTTTTTATATTCAAAAAAAATACTATCTTCGTTTATAAATCTTTAATAAAATGGCTTACATAGAAAAAGAAATAAAAAAAATGTACTACTCTATTGGAGAAGTAGCCCGTATGTTCAATGTAAATGCTTCACTTATACGTTTTTGGGAAAAAGAATTCGACATTATAAAACCCCATAAAAACAATAAAGGCAACCGGCTCTTTACCCAGCAGGATGTGGATAATTTTTTTGTAATTTATCATCTTGTTAAAGAGAAAGGATATACTTTACAAGGGGCAAAAGATACACTTAAAAATAAAAAGACTGAATTATTAGATAAAGCAGATATTATAAATTCACTTAATAAAGTTAAATTGTTCCTGCTCGATTTAAAAAAAGAAATGAAAGAATAATAATTGAACAATCAACAAATAACAAATTCAAAATGCACACACTCTTCTTAATTTTGCCTTGAACCTGCTTTGTGGGTTTATCTCGAATTAACCAGGATTATGCATTAGGAATCAAATGAGCTAATGCTTAGTGGATTATACCAAAGTGAATTTAAAAAATTATAAAAATTAATTGGTATAATGCTGCTCAGATAGCTGTTTAGTTCAAACCCGATTTATCGGGTATTGGACTATTACAGATATCACATTGGTATTTGCTTAAGTGATGGCATCCAGAATAAGCCCGACAAAATATAGTTTTCTTTTTTTATTTTCTCCAAAAGCCCGGTGAAAAAAGAATAAGTATGGTAAAAAGTTCGAGACGTCCCAAGAGCATCATAAAAGAAAGAAACCATTTGCCAAAAATGCTGATAGTGGCATAGTTATCCATGGGTCCTACTTTACCTAATCCAGGCCCAATATTTCCCAAACAAGAAGCTACCGCTCCTATGGATGTCTGAAAATCGAGATTTGTTAATGACATAATAAAAGAACCAAAAGCAAAAATGAGCATGTAAAAAACAAAAAACGCCAGTACATTAAAAATAATATCTTTAGATACGGGCTTATTATTAAATCGTACAGGTATAATGGCATTGGGATGAATCAGGCGTTTTAGTTCCAGATAAGAGTTTTTGAGTAAAAATATTTGACGTATCATTTTAATGCTACCTGCTGTAGAGCCAGCACAGGCCCCCGTGAAAAATAAAAGGAAAATTATCATCCATGTGGTGCCAGGCCAATTGAGATAATCGGCAGTTACAAATCCTGTTGTGGTAACAATAGAGACCACTTGAAAAAGAGCATCTCTGAAAGCTTTTTCGACACCAGCAGCTTCAAAATAGAAAAGAGGTACAAAAATGATGAAAGTAACAACTAATAAAAAAAGTAAATAGAACTTCAGCTCTTCGTTTTCCCATAATTTTCTGAATTTACCAGTCATTGCAAAGTAATGCATGGTGAAATTAACCCCTGCAAAGACCATGAAAATACTAATGATATATTGAATATAGGGTGAAAATTCAACTATACTGGAATTCTTTGTAGAAAAACCGCCTGTAGCCATGGTTGTAAAAGAATGGCACAAAGCATCAAATAAATTCATCTTGCCGAACATCAGCAATACCGTTTGGAGTAGTGTAAGTATTAAATATATACCCCACAATCTTTTAGCTGTTTCTTTGATACGTGGGTGAATTTTTTCTTTGGTAGGGCCAGGTACTTCTGCTATAAACAAGGACATACCTCCAATTCCCAGAAGAGGCAGAATTGCAATAGAGAGTACAATAATGCCAACACCTCCCAGCCATTGAATAATACTACGCCAAAATAGAATACCTTTTGGAACAGCTTCAATATCTGTAATCACACTGGCACCAGTGGTTGTTACGCCAGACATGGTTTCAAAAAATGCATCCGTATAGCTGCTTACTGAACCACTCAGAAAAAAAGGCAAGGCCCCGAAAAGAGAGAAAAAAATCCATGCAAAAGATACCACTATATACCCTTCTCTTTTTCCTATGGATATTTCTCCTCTACTGCGGTTAAAAGCCCACAAGAGCCCTCCACATAAAAAAGTTATGGCTGCACTTATCAGTATGGAATAAAAATCACCTTCCTTGTAAATGAAAGAAGGGATAAGCGACAAAATCAGAAAAAAGCTTTCAAGAACAAGCAAAAAACCAATGACATTAAATATTAAACTAAAATTAATATTCTTTTTCATTCAATAGTTATTCAAAAAATGAAATGACTTTTTCTATATCTGTAGGCATGGCAAATACAACAACTTTGTCGCCTTCTTTTATAATGGTATTTCCTAAAGCAATATAACCCTTTCCATTGCGTATGTAGCCACCTATAACAACATTTTTAGGTAAATTTGCTTCAAAAATGGCCTTCTTTGTTATAGGTGCATTGGGTTTCACCACAAGTTCCAGAACTTCAGCATCTACGCCAGTCAGATATTTAAGCGTTGACACATTTTCGCCTAAGATAAAATTGGTGATATAGCTGGCAGTGATTAACTTCTTATTAATAATGGCATCCAGACCGACCTTTTGGGCGATGTCGATAAATTCAATATTTTCAACAAGTGTAATAATGCGTTTAACATTAAACTTTTTGGCCAGTAAACTGGTTATAATATTTGTTTCGGAACTGTTTGTTACAGCAATAAACGAATCTGTATTTTCTATACCTTCTTCGAGGAGCAGGTCTATATTGCGCACATCTCCTTTTACAATCATACAGTTTGTAAGAATATTGGAGAGCTCCTCAATACGCTCATCACTTTTGTCAATAATAGTTACTTTCTTGTAGTTTTGCAGCACAATGGCCGATTTTCTTCCTATGCGGCTGCCTCCGGCAATGATTATTTTATTAATAAGATAATTAACTTTACCACTTAATTTCAACAAGCGGTCAATATCATCGGGTTGGGTTACCACATAGGCCATGTCTCCATCCATAAAAACATCATTACCTGATGGAATAATGGTTTTTGAATCGCGGTGTATGGCAACAGCCCTGAAATGCAAATCGGGGTTTTCTTTAGCCACCTGAAAAAGGGTTTTATTAAGCACTTGCGATTTATTGTCGAGTTTTAAGAGATATAAGGATAATAAACCCCCTGAAAAATCAATGATTTCTGTTGCTGCTGCTTGTTTAATAAGTTTAATGATTTCGTTGGCTGCTATTTTCTCTGGGCATACCAAGGCATCAACACCAAGGTTTTTAAACACCAAAGTGTTTTTTGGGTCCAGATACTCCACATTATCAATACGTGCTATTGTTTTTTTAGCACCTAAACTTTTAGCAAGTATGCACGTGGTGATATTGATGTTTTCGTCGTGTAGAACAGAAATAAGGATATCGGCATTTTCAACATCAGCTTCTTTTAAGGTACTGGCCGAATTGGAAGCTCCCTGTATGGTAAGAACTTCGTTATAATTCTCGAAAGCTTTTAACAGAAATTGGTCTTTATCTATTACAGTGATGGTATGGTTCTCTTTGATAAGAAATTTTGCCACATGATAACCCAGTTCTCCGTCACCTGCAATTATAATTTTCATGGTCAATCAAAAATTTTAGAATAAACTACCAAAATTAATATTTTAGTAATACATAAAAAAATTATTTTTCTTTCCAGAAGCCATCTTGTTTTAAAATATTGATAAGTTCTGGCAAAGCTTCTTTTTCGGAGATATTTTTTAAAATGGCGTTTTTACCTTTGTAAAGATTTATTTTTCCCTTACCAGCACCTACATAACCGTAGTCTGCATCAGCCATTTCTCCGGGTCCGTTAACAATACAACCCATAACGGCTATTTTTAAACCGTGTAAATGTCCTGTAGCATTTTTAATTCTTTTAAGTGTTGCTGTCAAATCATATGAAGTGCGCCCACATGTAGGACACGATATATATTCTGTTTTACTTATACGTACCCTGCTCGCCTGCAATATGCCAAAAACAGTATTTAAAACTGCGGGTAATTTTTTTTCGATAACATCTGGCAATATCCCTTTTATTTTATGTGTCAATAGTAGTTTCCCCAACTCAACAGTTGTCTCGATAAGCCATTTATCATTAAACAATTTACAGCTAAGATGGGCTATCTGAGTAGTTTTTTTGCTTGTTAAGCCCTTTTTGTGTTTTTCTACTTCAGTAATTGGATGAAATAAACCCTGTATTATCTTAATTTGAGGATTTATATTTTCTGGCTTTATATTGTGACTTATCAAAAGGGCATCTGGCGAAGTATCATGCCTATCAAAACAATGCGTGGTATTGTTGTAGGTAAAGATTTTTGCCAACAACTCTGGCTTTGTATTATTTAGCTTTAACAGGATGAAAGGATGTTTTAAATTCTCTTGT
>CAZVOS010000114.1:0-7650 GCA_964628845.1 uncultured Bacteroidales bacterium
TAATCACATACTAAACTGCTTATCATTCCTGCTGGAGTCGTACTATTGCAATTTTCATAACGCAACATCCCCATGCTGCCTGTTGTTATTAGCCCAGTATCCTGCCGCGATAGCCATATCTTAAAATCATCGTAGAATACACTGGCATTGCCTGTACGTAACGAAACAGCATTACCTGTTTTTAATGCTTGCCCGTCTGTCCATTCGGACACTTTTATATCGTCTTTAAAAACTAATATTTCCCCCGTCTGAGGATTATAAATTACCTTATAATCGTACCACACATCATCAGCTACCATACAATCGTCATTGGTTTTTATTTCTATCACATCATTAACCGATTTATATATCTGGCATTTATTATCGCTCGTTCTGAAATAAACCATATAAGCATTGCCTCTTTGTGTAAGCGAAGGCGTATCACTAAAAAAATATATGCCCCCTCTTTTATTGTTATCGGTACCTGATATTTTCATACGCCATTGAAAAACATAAGTATGTGTAGAATCAGTATTTACAAATATATATGCATTATTATTCGATAGTGATTCATCGCTTTGGTTGAGCGTGTTATTTACAATACTCCAATTGCCACCATTAATTAGCCAATCGTTTATGGAGTCGTCTTCAAATGTTTCATACAAAAAACCTGTTTGTGTATTGCTATGCCAAACACCACTATCGTTATCAGCTACATGATAAAATCTGTATTTCAGCAACATATCATCAGCGTCTGTAAAACCCTGATTATAATTCTCTGTTATCCAAGTTAAGGGCAGAAAATCGGTTACAGGTAATAAGGTGTCGTTGCCTGTGGTAAAAATGCGTGGCTGTGTAAATACTGAAAAACCTTGCCCTGACACATAAGCCCTTACTGTCCACTCATAAGACGTATTAGCCATAGGTCCTTCAAAAGCACCTGTTGATGACGGTGTCCAGATGTATTCTCCATTTCCGGTAATTGTAGCCACAACAGGCACCTCTGCACTTGGATTGCTTGTTGCAATAAAACCTGTATCAGGCGACCATGTTTGTGTTGTCCGTGCAATGTGTAAAGTGTAAATGGCATTGCTGTCTAATGTTGTCCATTGGAAAGTTACAGGTGTATTCACTGCTGTTGCCAGATGCTCAGGGCTAATCAATTCAGGTGGATATAAAGTATCGGTGAGTACATTATTATAATATCTTGGTATATAATTCGGCTGTAAAGCCGTATAGGTGTATGTATTGTATTTTACAATCCAACCCGAGCCGGTAGCTTCTAAAACGGTTATAGTTCCATTACCATTAAGTGTATATACAAGACGCACATGGCTACCTGCATGATTTACAATATCGCCTGGCAGTAAATCGGCAAAAGAAGGTAATTGTGTTGAAATATTAGGCAATGTAGCGGTGCCGTATTTAGATGTTTGTCCCCATGCCCGCGACACATAACCCGAACAATCAACACCAACAGCACAAGAAGCACCCACGCTAGTGGTATTTTTATCACCAGCCGATTTGCCGTCTGTAAGTCCTTGTTCGTATTGCTGCAAAGAAGAAAAACCACCCCACATATAAGGAATGGATGTATTCAATCCGAGCTGAACCCACTCAGGTGTTGTTATCAAAGAAGTGCCACACAAATAATTAACATACCCGATATTTGCTGCAGCGGCGAACCATTTGTGTGTTTGATAAGTTTTGGCAATGGCTATTATCTGACTGCGATAAATGGGATTATTCTTAAATGATTTTGTTTCATTAAAATTACCCGTATCTTCATATACAGAAAGAAGGTGTTCATTAAAATGATACGTATTATTATAATTTATATTTGGTAACCGGTATATTGTTTTATTATTTTCTGATTTTTTAATCGGAACAATGGAAAATATTTTTACCCCTTCGGGTGCCGACATGGCATAATAAACTGTGTCGTTTATAATTTTTAAATCATTACGTATATGGGTATAATAAATCAAAGGTATTTCGAGTGTGCATGCTGATAAATTCTTTTGCACAATATCAATAAATTGAATTTCTCGTTTAACTATTAAAGGATTTTCTGACACTAATATTTCCAAATCAATAACTGCCATTTCTTTACTGATGCCTATAAAACGAATTGCTCCCAATGGCTTTTCATTAATATATAGGCGGCTACTTAACAACTCATCATCCTTAAATAAATCAAGATAATATGCATTAGCAGCAGTCTTTGAAATTTTTCCCGAAATAGCAGAAGCTGCTTTTAAAAATAATTTTTCTCCCCCACTGGATTTTTGTAAAGACCGAATGTCTATTTCTGTTGTTTTTTGCTCACTATCCCAAAGGCACAAAGAATTTCCGGCTTTTTTTATCTTTTCTACAAGCAAAGGAGGGTCATACAGAACTTCTTCTGCTATTTTTTCGCCATTTAAACTCAATTTAATTATACTATTACCA
The DNA here is from genome assembly GCA_964628845.1 of uncultured Bacteroidales bacterium. Taxonomy (GTDB): domain Bacteria; phylum Bacteroidota; class Bacteroidia; order Bacteroidales; family PXBB01; genus JAKIYU01. The sequence goes on from CAZVOS010000114.1 coordinate 2,431, forward strand.
TCCCAGATATAATAAAAATTATCAATTATTGTAAATAAATCTCCACGACTTTCGGTTTTAATTGTTTGTTTTAAAACAGAACCTTCAAAAACACGTATTTCCTGTAAATAATTACACAAAAAAGAAAAATTGTTTACATCATTTTTTTGAAAATCGCTAAAAGAATAATTTCCATCATTAAACATTAGGTAAGGCAATGCATTATTATCATCCCATGTAAACAAAGCTTCTTCGGATATTAATAACACGGATTTTGTTTTTTGTTGCGCACTAATAGAAAAAGCTATTAAAAAAGCCAATAGAAACAACAATTTGTTTTTCATCTTTAAATCGGGTTAAAAACTATAACGAAACCTTTTTTTATTTTTGTTCATGTTTTACTAATAAAAACCAGTCTTTATCCAGAGCCAAAAACCCATAATCGTAACAAAAAAAATACTGGGCATTTTCTTTGGTGGTATAACCATGGGTATGGTATTTAAAATCATAACCCTTCTTAAGCAAATTATCTTTATGCATTTTTGTTTTCCCGCCAGGATTCAACTGAGCCAGTATCTGTCTGTTTTTTAACAGTATTTTGTTAATCTTTTTCACCAATACTATTTTTTCCGAACCCTTCTTATTATTGTAAGCATTTCGGCACTGGTCATCGCAAAATTTTTTATCCGAACGACCAATTATTTCTTCATTACATTCAAGACATCTTCGGTTTTCCATATTTTTTTAATTTTTTTAAACAGAAATGTAAAATTACTAATTTATTGTAAATCAAAAACAAAAAAGTTTTTAAACGCTTATAAACGAATATTAAACGTAAGTAAATAATTAAAATCCGACTGGGATAAGCAGGAGGTTGGAACTTTGCCAAGAAAATTCGAGTGAACTAAAATGAGCTAAAATGCCTAAAATACTTGAAATAAATTTACATATTATGAAAAACAAAGAATTTGGAAAACAATTAGAGAATCGGACTAAACAATTTGCTATAAGAATAATACTCCTGTCTTCATCGATATCTTATAAGCCAGAAAATAATATTATTAGAATCCAATTAACTAAATCGGGCACGAGTATAGGAGCTAATTACAGAGAGTCAAACAGAGCAAGAAGTAAAGCAGATTTTGTAAACAAATTAAGAATATGCGAAAGCGAAGCCAGTGAAACAGTATATTGGTTAGAGATAATTAAAGAATTAAATATTGTAAACTCAGAAAATTTATTTTTAGTTTATGAGGAAGCCAAGGAAATACTTGCAATATTCACATCAATAGGATACAAGCTACGGATAAACAACAATCCATTTTAGCTCACTTTAGTTCACTTTAGCTCACTTTAGTTCACTTCAAAAAAAATAATTAATTAAATAAATAAAATAATCATCCCTTAAAAACAAACAACAACATGAAAACAAACTTAAACAAAGTAGAATTAATCGGCTATGCTGGTATGGACATCAAAGTACGTGAATTTAAAAAAGGCAGCAAAATTGCCAGTTTTTCTCTCGGAACTCACGAAAGTTTCAAAAACAAAGAAGGCGAATGGGTAAGCACCACAGCATGGCACCGCATAGTGCTCTGGAACGACAATGCCGAAAAAGCCGAAAAAGCAGTCAAAAAAGGCAAACCCATCAGTGTTACCGGTAAACTGAACTACCGCAGCTACGAAACACAGGCAGGCGAAAAAAAACAAGTAGTAGAAATCATTGCCAACAATCTGGAACTTGTTGCTTAAATTAAACAAGGAATTAAAATAATAATAAAAAAAAATAAACATTAAAAATTAAATCATCATGAAAACAAACTTAAACAAAGTAGAATTAATCGGTTATGCTGGCATGGATGCCGAAGTAAAAGAAGTAAAAAAAGGTGTAAATCTGGGTCGTTTTTCCTTAGCCACAAGCGAGGGCTACAAAAATGCCAAAGGCGAATGGGTCAATACCACAACATGGCACCGCATAGTGCTCTGGAACGATATGGCCAAAAAAGCCACTGAAGCAGTAAAAAAGGGCTCAAAGGTATCGCTTACAGGTAAAATTAATTCCCGCACTTACGAAACAAAAGATGGACAAAATCGCAATATTGTAGAGATTGTTGCGAATTATTTAGAAGTCATTCAGTAATAATTGTAATATATAAATAGTAATTATTATATCCTATATCAACATAAAGTATTTCAAACGTAATTATATTTTAAACTATGGACTCAAAGCAACAAATCAGCATTTCCGAAGAAGCTATTATCAGTAGGATTTATATTATTCGAGGTCATAAAGTAATGCTCGACAGAGATCTAGCGGTTTTATTTGGAGTTGAGACCAAAGTCCTAAAACAAGCAGTAAAAAGAAATCATAGGCGCTTTCCTAATGACTTTATGTTTGAAATGAATAGTGAAGAATTAGAAATTTGGAGGTCACAATTTGTGACCTCCAAATCCGACAGTAAAGGTCTCAGGTACGCACCATTCTGTTTTACAGAGCAAGGAGTAACAATGTTGTCTTGTATTCTTAACAGCCAACGCGCTATTGATGCAAATATAAGGATTATACGTGTTTTTACAAAAATGAGAGAAATGCTGCTTACACATAAAGATATCTTGCTAAAACTCGAACAGCTTGAAAACCAAGTTTCCTGTAATCACAATGATATAAAAATCATTTTTGAAGCACTGAAACAATTGCTTTGCGCGCCCGAGAAAGAAAGAATACCAATAGGATATAAAATAAAAGAAAGTTAAAAAATAAACATTTAAAATTAAATCATCATGAAAACAAACTTAAACAAAGTAGAATTAATCGGTTATGCTGGCATGGATGCCGAAGTAAAAGAAGTAAAAAAAGGTGTAAATCTGGGTCGTTTTTCCTTAGCCACAAGCGAGGGCTACAAAAATGCCAAAGGCGAATGGGTCAATACCACAACATGGCACCGCATAGTGCTCTGGAACGATATGGCCAAAAAAGCCGCCGAAGCAGTAAAAAAGGGCTCAAAAGTGTCTTTAACAGGTAAAATAAATTACCGCACTTACGAAACCCAAACAGGCGAAAAAAGAATTGCAGTCGAAATTGTAGCCAATGCTGTTGATGTAATCACAGAATAATTTATTTCTTTTTTAATGGAATTAACGCAGCAAAACACAAGCTTTTGCTGCGTTAATTTTTTTATTTTTGCAGAAAAAACAATTATGAAACTAATACGCATCTTCTTTTTCATAGTATTTTTGATAAGCACCATAAAAACAAGCTTTTGTCAGTTTAAGTCTTATGGAGCTTCATTTTCAAACAATGTAACATCTTTTCCTGTTACTGGTTATCCCCAGCTTTTTCACAGCCAGTTTCACCCTGGAATTGATGTTTCGATGAATTGGAAAAAAAATATTTCTGAAAAGCATCAACTATGGCTAACCGCTAACGCCGGAATTTTTTATCACAGGTTTATTCAAACGGCTGTAAGAATATATCCTGCTTTCGATTACAAATATTTTTTTAGCAGAGCGTTTAATGTAAATATTGGCTTAGGTGCAGGATATCTGCATTCATTTCAGGGATATGAGGTCTTTAATAAAGCCCCCGATGGCACTTATACCGCACAAACAATATGGAAGTCCCGACCACAGCTACTTGCAGTACTTAATATGGGCTGTGCTTACAAACTCAGCAAAGAAAATGAAAAACTCCCATCGCTTTTTCTACAATTGCATTCGAACCTACAAGGGCCCTTTGTTAACAGCTATGTTCCTATGTTGCCGATTAATTCTATCCACTTAGGAGTTTTATTCCCAATAATAAACAAAAAATAATCAAGCAAAACATTAATAAATATGAAAAAGACACTGTTTTCAATTTTTATAATTATACACTTTTCAGCATGCCGTAAAGCTGATGTTCAACCCACACGAGATATTGAATGCAACCATTTATACAACAGTGCAGCCCATCCCAAAAACGCAATTTTTACAGCATTGATAGATAAATATATGCAATTGGGTTTGCCGGGTATGTCTGTGCTTATAGAAGATTCAAATGGAGTATGGGTGGGCAGTGCTGGTTATGCCGACATTAAAAATAAAATAAAATTTACACCATGTCATATCTCTAAAGGTGGCAGTATTACCAAAATATTTATGGGGGTTTTATTTTTTAAATTGCAGGAAGAAGGGCTTATTAATATGGAAGAACCCATCTCTAAATATATTGATGAGGATGTTTTAAGCAAGATTAAATACAGTGGAGAAATGAAAATAAAAAACTTGCTTAATCACTCCACAGGGATTTTTGATATTATCACGTCTTCAACTTTTTATCTGGCGGTTATCAACAACCCAAACAAACATTGGGAGCCCTCTGAGCTTTTGCCCTATGTATATGGTGTAGAACCCTATTTGCTTAATCAAGCTTCGCTTGGCGCTCCTTATCCAGCACGCTATTCGAGTACCAATACATTATTGCTGGCTATGTGTATCGAAAAAGCTACTGGACGTAAACACCACGAGTTGCTCAGAGAGAAAATACTGCAGCCACTTGAACTCAACAATACCTTTTATCAGGGCAGAGAAACCATTCCAACACATGCGGCACAGGGCTACTACGACCTGCATAACAACGGCACCATTGTTAATGTATCAAATCTCATTACAGGAAGTGGCAATGGATACACAGGCATTTTTTCTAATGTTTTCGATTACCATACCTTTATCAAAGCCCTTTTTGTAAATAAAACCATTCTTTCTCAAACATCGCTGGACAGTATGCTTACGTTTATTCAAGAAGACGATGATTACTGGACGGGTTATGGCGTCGTTAAAAAGTTTATGAACAAAACCGCTTATGGCATTGGGCATACAGGCAGAGACCTTGGATATGTGGCAGACCTTTTCTATTTCCCTGATAGAAACATCATTATGGCTTTTTGTGTGAACTATGGTACCGATGGCGACAGCTTCCTGAAACCCATTTTCCTTGATTTTGAAAGCGAACTCGTTGATAAAATTCTGGAATAAGCGAAAAAAATCTAATTTTGTAAAAAATAAAAAACCTATGAGTATCGAATTATCAGAACAGGAAATTATCCGCCGCCAATCACTTCAGGAACTCGTTAATATGGGTATAAACCCATACCCTGCCGAAACGTATCCTATTAATGTAACTGCTAAAGAAATTCACGAAAAATTTCCCGGCGACAATGCGTTATATCAGGATATTTCAATAGCAGGGCGTATCATGACACG
>CAZVOS010000115.1:0-7642 GCA_964628845.1 uncultured Bacteroidales bacterium
GGCTGATTATCCAACCTACGACGATATGGTGGAAGAACAAATAGATTATGCCAAAGCCAATTGCAAAATTCAAAATATTGACGACCTCCTCAACAGCGGAGATACCTGGGAAATATAGAATTGTTATTCTGTTTTTTTAATGCCTACTGCAGCCAATATTCAAATAAGTTTGGCTCCTTAGAATTTGATTAGCTTATGAACGGAATTATAAGTCTTATTCTTTATCTGGATAAAATAATATCCTTTCTCAAGACTTTTCAAATTAACGGGCACAGAATTTTCGAAAGGCGGATGTAACAACATAAGTGATTTTCCCAAAGCGTCTGTTATTAAAATTTCATCCGGAACAAAACTAGCTGATACATATAAATAATCCGTTGCTGGGTTTGGGTAAATACTTATCTGCGGTTTTGCTAAAAGAGGTGTACTGATGCCTACGGGAAAGTAAATGGAGTCGACCCATTCGGGGTGGTCAATAAAGGGATTTCTGTTGTTTTGCAAAAGATAAATGACATCGTTGCGGTCGGTTTCTTTCTGACTCACAGGGTCTGATGTATGCCATGCGTACATCAGGTCAAAAGCCCATGGCTTTAACTCTGCTCCAATAGTCTGGTCGCTGCCTGTCCAAGAGCCATCCTCACCATAATAGCGAACGGATACATAAAAATAAGAACGCGCAATATCACCCTTGTACTCATTAATGGGTTCAAAAACATTTCCTGAGTAACCAGGTGATGAACAGGGGCCTATCTTGCTTCCATTAAGCGATGTCCACGAAGGATTGTTAACTTTACCATAAGGCATATTACCCCTCTTGTTGTTAACCCAGCCATCGGTAGGATATATTTGAAACAAATCGGAATACATGGGTATGGATGAGCTACCAAACCAACTGTGAGGCCACGAATGTTCTTTATTATAACAATCCCCTTCCTGCGAATACTGCCCGCACATATCCGAAGGATTTGTAAAATAATAGACATACGGTGGGTTGCCAAAAGGATTGTCCGAATAGATGTCCCACACCTCGTTATTACCTTTGTTATCGGTCTGTTGAAATACCGAAAATAAACCAGAATAGGAAATAACAGAATGATTTTTTATGATGTTGTGTAATGTTATTTTTAAACCCAAACCATTGAAACCATAAGTTGGGTCGTAATATCCTGGTGGTATTTGTGCATCGGCAAACAGAAATAAAAAAACAGAAAATAATAATAATACGTTCTTTCGCATAAAGTAAATTTATAACAAAGATAATAATTATTATGTGTATAAATATTGTTATCTGCATTTATACTTCGATTACATGATTTGTATTAAGTATTTACATTTCATGTAAAGAAAAAGTACTGTGTATTAGTATTTTTTCATTAATATAATTCTTATAACATAATCCGTGTAATAAAATCCATCCCTAATCCGTGCATTCGTGGTTAAAAAAATCCGTGTAATAAAATCTATCCCTAATCCGTGAATTCGTGGTTAAAGAACCATCCGTGCAATAACATCTTTCATTAATCCGTGCATTCGTGGTTAAAAAAATCCGTGTAATTTTGCAACATGAGAAAGCAAATTATCTTCAAAACAGACTCCTTCCCAGATTTTCATCACAATCTCCTTTCATGGCTCAAACAGCATGATATTTATTGCTATTTAAACAGCAATGGGCTTGACACAAAATACGGTAGTTACGACTTTTTATGTGCGGTGGGTTCAAAAGATGAGTTTGTTTGTCCTGAAAATAATGTCATAGCAGCATTTAAAGAGTATTTCTATAGCAAGAGCGATTGGCTTTTTGGTTTTTTTACTTATGACCTTAAAAATGAGCTTGAAAACCTCACATCCAACAAGCATGATGGCGTTCATATGCCTTTAATTCATTTTTTTAATCCTGAGTTGGTGTTTTATCAGATGGATAATTTATTTCATATAGCTTATTTTGAAGAAGATTATACCCCTGAAGATGTTGGTGGTTTGTTTAAGCATATCTGTAATATTAATACCGATGCGGAACAGCAAAGGAAAAATGTTTTTAATGAGGTGCAGGCCCGTGTGAGCAAAGAAGTGTATCTGGAAAAGATGGACAAGATTAAAAAATATATTCAGGATGGGGATATTTACGAAATGAATTACTGTATAGAGTTTTATGCTTCTTCTATTAAGGATGTTGATGTTCTGGAGCTGTATTCTGATTTTAACCAACTTTCTCCTGCGCCGTTTTCGTGTGTGTATAAATTGAGGGATAAAGTTCTGATAAGTACAAGCCCTGAACGCTTTCTGAAAAAATCAGGACAAAAAATGCTCTCGCAGCCCATAAAAGGAACTATTAAAAGAGGTGAAAGCATTACTGAAGACGAAGCCCTGAAAGATATGCTGGCACAAAGCGAAAAAGAAAAAAGTGAAAATGTGATGATTGTTGACCTTGTAAGGAACGACATGTCGCATTTTGCCCATAAAAGCAGTGTAAAGGTAGAGGAGCTGTTCGGTATTTACAGCTATGCTCAGGTGCATCAGATGATATCGACTGTGAGTTGTGAGCTTAAAGAGGACTGTTGTATTGTTGATGCCATTATGAAATGCTTCCCTCCTGGCTCTATGACGGGGGCGCCTAAGATAAGAGCCATGCAGATTATTGAAGATTTAGAAAACACAAAAAGAGGTCTGTATTCAGGTTCTGTTGGTTATTTTTCACCTGAAAAGGATTTCGATTTTAATGTTGTTATCCGAAGTATATTGGTAAATAATACAGAGAAATATGCATCCTTTATGGCGGGCGGTGCTATTACAGCGCAATCGGTACCCGAAATGGAATACGAAGAATGTTTACTTAAAGCCAAAGCCATGATGAAAATACTTAATGGGGAAACCCAATAATTAAATTATTTTTGTTATGTAATTAATTGATAATAAAAAGACAAGATGTCCAAAAAAAATAAACGTCTCGAAAAGCAATTTGCAGATTACATCCACATAAATGAACTTTTTGATGATACCCATACTGTGCTTTTGGCAGTGAGTGGGGGCATTGATTCGATGGTGATGGCATATCTTTTTAAAAAGCATGCTTACCGCTTTGCCATAGCCCATTGCAACTTTTCGCTCAGAGGAAAGGAAGCCGACAGGGATGAGGAATTGGTACGCGAAACAGCAGCCCTGTTTAAAGTGCCTTTTTATCACATCACGTTCGACACCTTAAAATACGCCAAAAAACACAAAATATCGGTGCAGATGGCTGCGCGTGAGCTCAGATACCAGTGGTTTGAAGAACTTTACAAAGAAAAAAAATGCGATTATATTGCCCTTGCCCACCATGCTAACGACACCACCGAAACTTTTTTAATTAACCTTATACGCGGTTCGGGTATAAGTGGTTTGCATGGCATTAAAGCAAAAAAAGACATCTTCGTCAGACCCCTTTTGTTTGCTTTAAAGCAGCACATTTTAGTTTATGCCGAAAAATATAAAATACCTTTCAGAGACGACCAGTCCAATAATGAAGATAAATACATACGCAACAAAATCAGACATAGCATCATTCCCGAAATGGAACACATAAACCCTTCGGTAGTGCCCATTATTGCTGATACAGCCAAAAGGTTAAACGAAACAGAAGACATTTTTCGCTTTGCTATTGCATCCTTACAAAAAAAACTCATTAGAAAAAAAGAGGGGGTTTTGTCAATACACATTAATGAGTTGAAAAAAAGTTTTAAAAACAATGCCACGCTCTTATTCGAACTCCTTTCTCCTTATGCGTTCAACAGCAGTCAGGTAATGGATATCATGGGCTCTTTCCAAAACACTTCGGGCAGCATTTTCCTTTCGCCTACACATAAAATACTCAAAGACAGAAACCTGCTTATTATAGAACCCATCAACGAAGACGTAGAAACACCAATAATGATAAGTGAAACAGACAGTTGCATTAAAACTAAAGATTTTGAACTGCTTATTGATACCATAGAAACAATTAAAGATATAAACTTAAAAAAAACACCAGCCCATAAGGTCTTTGTCGACAAGGACAAACTCACATTTCCTCTTAGTTTACGGAACTGGGAAACAGGCGATAAATTCAAGCCAATGGGTATGAAAAGCTTTAAAAAAATAAGTGATTTTTTTATTGACAAAAAAATAAACTGCTTTCAGAAACAAAAAATAAAACTGCTGCTTTCGGACAATAAAATTGTATGGGTGCTTGGATTAAGAGCAGACGACAGATTTAAAATAGACGACAAGAGTAAACATATTTTAAGAATTCAGATTTTGCCGGCTCCCAATAAATAAGTATTTTTGCAAAAAATAAATTGATTCATTTAAATAATTATATATGAAAAATAAATTATTGAAATACAGCTTATTAATTATTATTTCTGTTTTTTCGTTTCAGGTTTTTTCTCAGATATTAGAGCCCGTAAAATGGTCTTTTTTGCTTGAAAGGACAAATGACGATGAAGCCATACTCATCTTTAAGGCAAAGATAGAAAAGACCTGGCATTTGTATGGCACCGACCTGCCCCCTGGTGGACCCATTGCCACATCATTTAATTATGAAAAGGATGCTCAAAAATACAAATTAGTAGGAAAGGTATCGGAGCCCAAAGGTGTAACAAAATTCGACCCCAACTTCGAGATGGAGATGAAGTTGTTCGACAATGCGGCTGTTTTTAAGCAAAAGATAAAAATAATCTCTGCTGAGTCCTTTACTATAAAGGGTTATGTGGAATTTATGTGTTGCGATGATGCCCGTTGCCTGCCACCAACCGAAGAGCCCTTCGAATTTCAACTCGAAAAGAAAACAATACCAACAGATACTATTGCCCAAATAGATGACACTATTCCAAACAACGATACTGTGCAGACTGTAATAACTGAAAATCAAACAGGCGCACCTCAGGAAGAAGAAAAGAGCAGCGTTTTTTGGATATTTATATTTGGCTTTCTGGGTGGACTTTTAGCTTTAATAACCCCCTGTGTTTTCCCTATGATACCTATGACGGTAACCTTCTTCCTGAGAGGTAAGAAGAGCCGCAGAAAAGCCATTACTGATGCCGCCGTTTATGGCATCTCTATCGTTGTCATTTACGTGATTTTGGGCTTGGGTATATCCATCATCTTTGGTGCCAATGCCCTTAATGCCATGGCTACCAGTCCTATTTTTAACATTTTGTTTTTCTTGTTGTTAATTGTTTTTGCCGTGTCTTTTTTCGGTGTTTTCGAATTACAGATGCCTGCAAAATGGACCAATGCCCTCGACAGCAAAGCCGATAAAACCTCAGGATTTATAAGTATCTTTTTTATGGCTTTTACGCTGGTACTGGTATCGTTTTCGTGCACAGGACCTATTATTGGAACCCTACTTGTTGAAGCCGCCGTTTCGGGCAAAACACTCTCGCCCCTTATGGGCATGATGGGTTTTTCTATAGCACTGGCCATACCCTTTACTTTATTTGCTATTTTCCCATCATGGTTGCAGTCAATGCCCAAATCGGGGGGTTGGCTCAATGCTGTTAAAGTTGTGCTGGCATTTATATTACTTGCTTTTTCTCTTAAATTTTTATCCACAGCCGACCTTGTAGGGCAGTGGAACATCCTATCACGCCCCGTATTTATTTCTTTATGGATTGTTATTTTCAGCTTTATGGGAATGTATTTGCTGGGTAAAATTAAATTTTCGCACGATAGCGACATGCCTCATCTACCAGTATCACGCTTGTTTTTGGCTATCATTACTTTTTCGTTTGTGGTGTATATGTTACCCGGACTTTTAGGAGCTCCTTTAAAATTTATAAGCTCATTTCTGCCGCCGATGACCACTCAGGATTTTGTACTGACACAAGGTGGAGGAACAGCTTCTGAAGAGCCACTTCCCGAAGGGAAACATGTTAAAAGAGGTGTACACGGACTTATTATGTTTACCGATTATGCCGAGGGCTTAAGTTATGCCAAACAACAAAACAAACCCATCTTTCTCGACTTTACCGGTTTGGGCTGTGTAAATTGCAAAAAAATGGAAGCCGATGTATGGGCCGATAACAATGTGCTGAAGCTCTTAAAAGAAGATTTTGTCATCATATCACTATACGTTGACGATAGAACAGAGCTGCCCGAAAATGAACAGTTTACTTCTACTTTAGGAGGCAAAGAAAGAAAAATTAGAACCATCGGTCAGAAGTGGAGCAACTTTGAAGCTGAAAAATTCGGTATGAACTCCCAACCATTTTACGTGATATTAAACACAGAAGGTAATAAATTAATTGAAGAAACCTTTGCTTTTAATCCAAATGCTGAAGCATTTTTTAACTTTTTGAAAAAGGGAAAAGAAAGTTTTGGGAAATAGTAATTGGCTTATCCTAATTCCTGACAGGTTCTGCGAAGCATGTCAGGATTAGGAGGGTTTATAATACAATTATTTTTTACTCCCACTGCCCAATAAGCTCAAATGCGGCCCAGTAAAAGGGATGTTTGAACTTATCAGAAAGCATCAATGTTTTTTGTGCATTTGTAAGGGCCACTACCTTATTTTGCCCAGCCAGCAGATTTTTGTAAAAATTGTTCATAAGTTCACCTGTGGCTGCATCATCAACTGCCCATAAGCTGGCAATAGCACTTTTGGCTCCTTTACGCAAAAAGGCCTTGGCAGGATTGTTTATCCAGCCATTAAGTTTTTCATCGTTAACTGCCGTATTACATGCCGATAACACTATAAGCTGACACCCTTTTAATGTGCGTAATCTGTTTATCTCATTCATGGTGAGCAGGCCATCTTCGTTAAGCGAAGCATTAGGGGCTAAGGTCAGATAACTGTTGTTGAAATTTATGGGGTCGAGGTTGCCGTGTGTGGCAAAATGTACAATGCTGTAATTGTTCATAGTGGTTTTGGCAATATCTTCGGTAGCATCCGATTTGAGATAAATACTTGGTGTTATGAAAAGCTGACTGATGGTGTTGACTTCTTTTTCGGCAAAAGGCAATGTGTTATCGGCATTACCAAAAGCCATAAATTTCGCTGCATTAATGTTGAGGGCTTCTTCTATTACGGTATAACTCATATCGTTGATATAAAAAATATCATAATCATGACCTATATAGTTAAAAGCATTATTCTTAGTATAGCCCAAGCTCTGAAAAGGAAGTTTAATAAGTAAGCCCGTGGGTACCAATGCAATTTTTTTCTTCCCCTCTAATAAGGGCTTAACGGGTTCAATCAGTACATTGTAGAGCTTTTCAGAAGCCGGCTTAAGTAAATCCATGCTGGCCTTGCCAATAATCTGGTTGTAATACGCATTGATGTACGAATCGAGATTCTCTTGGCTTACTTCAACAACTTTAGCCCCCAGAGTATCTTTTGACGCAATAAAAATGATAAGTTTATCATCTGTTACAAGATATTGCAATACAGCCATGTCTTCATCAAGGTTGTAGCGTTTCTGGTCGAGGTCTTCGGGATTTACAGTGTTTGCAAAATCGTTTTTAATATCGCCTTTATCAATAAGGTCCCAGAAAAAATTCTGGTAATCGGCACTGGCCACACTCATCATTTTCTCGAGTTCGGCTATTTTTTCTTGTTTTCGTTCGTTAACTGGTTTGGCTTTCTCGAGCATTAGCTGGTTGTAAATACCATCCTTTTTTAGTTCCA
>CAZVOS010000116.1:0-4813 GCA_964628845.1 uncultured Bacteroidales bacterium
GAGGGAGGATTGTTTTATTAGAAGTAAAAAATTATGTTGGAAATATAAATATTACTGCAAGGGGGGGTAAAGGGGGTGATAATTCTGGTTCTAATCAGGTAGGGCCTGGTGGTGGTGGTGGTGGTGGTTTTATTTGGGTCAATCAAAATATTTTTCCGGCGAATATAAGTTATGTTCTTGATAGCGGAGCTACAGGGATGCATACATCTACTGGAACTCAGTGGGGAGCTACAGCCGGTCAATCAGGAGGCACTCTAACAGGACTTTCTCTGATACAAACATCCAATGCTCTATTTGTACCTGTTGCGGTTGCTACCTATATTGTAAGTAATAGTCCTTTGTGTATTGGTGATACTCTTTTATTTTCAACAGGTCCAGTGCCACCAAGTGTTTTATATTATTGGGAAGGACCTAATGGATTTTCTTCAAATATTCAAAATCCAAGTATTGAAAACATAAGTCTTACTGAATCAGGGACATATAGTTTGGAATTAATTTCTCAGGGTTGTCCTGGTCCTAAAACTTTTGCCGATGTCTATGTAGGAGTTTATCCTGCTTCACCAGTTACTACAAATGATACAGTATGTACAGGTAATCCAAATCCTCCTTTATATGCAGTAGGCAATAATATCAACTGGTATGCAGATTCAACACTTAATGTTCTTTTAGCATCAGATACTGTATATTATCCAACAGTAAGCAGTGTAGGCACTCATATATTTTATGTGACTCAAGCGGATAGTTCATGTGAGAGTGTTCCCTCAGAATCGCACTTAGTAGTACTTCCGTCCCCATTACCTCCGCATACCAGTAATCAAACAATTTGTTTTGGTGACACTGTTCAGCCATTAATTGCTACTGCCAATGGCATTATTAGCTGGTATGCTGATTCAACACTTAACACATTACTTGCAACTAACGATACACTGATAAGCAATGAAGTTAATCCTGGATTTTATTATTATTATACCAATGTTTTTGATACTGTGTATAATTGTACCAGCCCAACAGTAGAGGTAATTCTTACAATTATTCCAGACCCTTATGCCATAGCTTCAAACGATACCAGTATTTGTGAGGGAGATTCAATAAATATTTCTGTTGATGCTTTTGTTTATTCAAGCTTCTTATGGAGCACAGGAGATACTTTGCAGCAAATTTCAATTTCTCCGGGTGGCACTACACAATATTATGTAACTGTTGATAATGGTTGTGGTGTTGCTATAGATAGTTTAACTGTATTAGTTAATCCTTTACCTCTTGCCAACGCAGGTACAGATACATCTGTTTGTATTGGCCAGAGTGTAAGTCTTACAGCTAGCGGAGGAGGTAGTTATATCTGGAGCAATAATGCTGGAAATACCAGTACAGTAATAGTTACGCCAGTTATCAGTACAAATTATTTTGTAACTGTTACAGATAATAATAATTGCACCAATACTGATGATGTTAATGTTTTTGTGTTAAGCATTCCTCAAATACTTATTACAGGAGATTCTTTAATATGCGAAGGTAGTCAAACAACACTCATTGCTTCGGGGGGTGTTTTGTATAATTGGAGTAATGGTATAAATACAGCAGAGAATACAGTAGCTCCAGTTAATAATGAATCATTTTCTGTTACGGTTACTAATGCTGATAACTGTCAGGACAGCAGTACTTTTGATGTATTTGTTCAAAATACATTTTATGTTAGTATAACTAGTAATTTTGCACCAGAGCATAATATTACCGAAGGACAAATAATAACTTTCACGGCTACTCCAAGTAATTATCAGAATTATAATTTTTTTATTAATAATGAGTTAAAGCAGTCTTCTTCATCAAATATTTATTCCACAGGTGCTATTGTCAGTAACAGTATTGTATCAGTAACAGCTTTTGAGAATGGATGCCCAAGTGAAGGGGACAGCTTATTGGTTAAGGTTACAGTACTCCCTAATGCATTTACCCCTTTTGAAGGGGATGGTATAAATGAAATTTTTGCCAAAGGACTTGATGTGACTATTTTAAATAAATGGGGGCAGGAGTTGTATAAAGGAACTGAGGGTTGGAATGGCGAGTATAACAATAAAAAAGTATCGCCGGGTACGTATTTTTATATAATTGAAATAAATAAAGGTACAACTGACGCTAAAATTTTAACAGGGACTGTAAATCTTATTGTTAAATAATAAATAGAAGGTGGCTTCCTTCAGTTAATAAGATGTTAAAACCAGTTAAGAAAATTCATGTATTTATAGGATTTACAATTCTATTTCATTTAATTATTAGTAGTTATTCTTCTTATTCACAGAATATATCTGGTATTATTAATAATTACGCAAAAGTTAATCATTATGATTTTTGCAGAAATTCTGTTATTGTAGATAGTCCCACTGGTTTTACTGTGGGCGATAAAATCTTGTTGATACAAATGAAGGGTGCTGTTATAGATAGTTCAAATACAACAAGTAGTGGAACAATCTATAATTATAAAGAAGCTGGTAATTTTGAATTTGGGATTATTTCAGATATTATAGGTAATGAAGTATTTTTAAGGGATTCGGTTCGTAGGAGTTATAACGATAGTGGTTCTATTCAGATAATACGTGTTCCAATATACGAGAATGCCATAATAACTGATACACTAAAATGTAAGCCATGGGATGGAGAGACTGGAGGAGTATTGGTACTAGAGGTATTGGTAAACCTTAGTTTTAATGCACCAGTAGATGTAAGTGGTTCTGGTTTCAGAGGAGGTGTTATTTTTACCTGTAATGCCAATTTTGTTGGTACAGGACCGAGTTACGTTATGCCTAGTACAGTAGGTGATCATGTAAAAGGAGAAGGTATATCTTTTTTACCACAACACTTATTAGGAGGCAGGGGAACTGTAGCTAATGGAGGTGGAGCTGGAGGCGCTCAGCCCGTACAGTCGGGGCTTACTGACGCTTTTTTTAATGGGGGTGCAGGAGGAGGAAATGCTGGTGCCGGTGGTAATGGTGGTAAATCATCTACAGGATTAAGTCCGCAATATCCAGGTGGTGTTGGAGGAAGGGCACTGAGTTATTCTACATCAAATAATAAAATATTTATGGGGGGGGGTGGAGGCAGTGGTCATAGGAGATATAGTACATCAGGTCCTACAAATGGTACCAGCGGCGGTGGTATTGTTATTATCAAAGCAAATGCTTTATCGGGTTACAATCAGTATATATTGGCTGAGGGAATTAATAATACAGGTGTTCTTAATAATGTAGGCAGAGGTGGTGGTGGTGCAGGAGGAACTGTATTACTGGACGTTCTGAATTACTCTGGGAATTTAAATGTTTTTGTAAGGGGTGGAAAAGGGGGTGATAATTCAGGTGGTCAAAAAGTAGGCCCTGGTGGAGGCGGTGGAGGAGGTATGGTATGGGTAAATCAAAGTTTTTACCTACCAAATTTATACATACAAACAGATGGTGGCTTAAATGGATTGCACACATCTACCGGTGATAGCTGGGGTGCAACAGCAGGACAAGGTGGAGCGGTTCTCACATCTCTTAATATGTTACAAACATCGAATGCTGCTTTTATACCTGTATCATTGGCAACCACTATCTCTACAAACAGTCCTCTTTGCGAAGGAGATTCTTTAAAACTTACAGCAGGTACAGTGCCTGTAGGAATAATATATTCATGGACAGGGCCCAATGGTTTTACATCTGACCAGCAATATCCGGTTTTACCTAATGTAACTAAGTTAGATTCGGGAACATACTCTCTTGAAGTTATAGTGGAAGGATGTCCAGGTCCTCAAACACATTCTGATGCATTTATTGCAGCTTACCCTCTTGCACCTTTTACAACAAATGATACAGTATGCAGAGGAAATCCCAATCCCCCATTGTTTGCCCAGGGCATAAATTTGGGTTGGTATTCTGATTCGCTTTTAAATAACCTTATTTCAACAGATACCATATATGATGTGCCAGATACTGTACCAGGAATTTATTCCCTATATGTAACACAGTCTGACAGTATTTGTAGAAGTGATTATTCAACGGCCACTCTTACCATCTTACCACATGCTCCTTCTCCAGTGACCTGCGATAAAACAATTTGCTTTGCTCAACCAACACCATCATTAATTGCTTCAGGTAACGGAGATAAATATTGGTACACAGACACTTTATTTAACAATCTTGTGCATGTCGGAGATACATTTTTATGTACCGAAACACAAGCAGGGACTTATACTTATTATGTTACTGTTTTTGACACGTCATTAATATGTTACAGCCCACTTAAAGAGGTTAACTTAAATATAAAACCCCTTGCTTATGCTATAGTTACAAATGACTCATCTATTTGTAAAAATGATTCAGCAATTTTATTTGTTGAAGCACCACCCAATTCATTATATGAATGGAGTACGGGTGAATATTCACAAGAAATTGTCGTTTTCCCTGCATCACAAACAAAATATTATGTAACTGTTGATAATGGTTGCGGAACAGCAACAGACAGTGTTTTGATTTCAATAAGTCCATTACCTCCCATAGTTACAAATGATTCTTTTTGCCTAAATGCCCCAAATGTTTTTTTGGTGGGAAACGGGACAAATATCAAATGGTATTCCGATTCATTGTTAAATAATTTTCTGTTTTCTGGTTCTACATATAACCCTATAGTTGATACCAGTGGCACATATTCTTATTATGTAACACAGTCCGATGTAAATTGTGAAAGTTATGCTGTGAAAGTAGATATGGAAATTTTTCCTTTACCTCTTAAACCTGAAGTAATCTCGGATGCTATATGTTATGGGGATTTAACGCCTGAGTTTATA
>CAZVOS010000116.1:4913-7621 GCA_964628845.1 uncultured Bacteroidales bacterium
ACAATGGCTGCAGTATAGCCGTTGACAGTGTGATGGTAAGCATAGTGCCATTACCGCCATTTGCGGCAAATGATACTGTATGTTATGGGGCAAACAATGTTGGATTGACAGGTACAGGCAGCAATATTAAATGGTATTCCGACATGGGTTTGACAAATTTATTGCACACAGGAAATATTTATGAACCCACAGTAATAAACTCGGGAACATATTCTTATTATATAACACAATCGGATATAAATTGCGAGAGTGAACCCTTTGAAGTGCGTTATGTGATATTACCTGCTGTATTATCACCTGAAGTAATCTCGGATGCTATATGTTATGGGGATTTAACGCCTGAGTTTATAAGTCAGGGTAATGGCGACATCCATTGGTATTCTGATGCCTTGCTAACAAATTTGCTTCATACGGGTGATACTTTTGCGAGCAATGAGGTATCGGCAGGAATTTATACGTATTATGTAACTTTATTTGATACTGTTTATTCGTGTGAGAGTGTATCTGATACATTTTCTCTTGAGATAGTGGCTTTGGCAGAGGCGGTAGCGGGTGTCGATACATCTATATGCAAGAACAGTGTGGCCCATTTGCATGTAGCAGCTTTTCCAAATTCCACATATACATGGAGCAGTGGAGGCACATCAATACAAGAAGATGTGTATCCTTTAGCAGATACAAAATACTATGTAAGCGTTGACAATGGCTGCAGTATAGCCGTTGACAGTGTGATGGTAAGCATAGTGCCATTACCACCATCTGGGGTAAATGATACAGTCTGTCATGGGGCATTAAATCCTCCTTTAGTTGCTTCAGGAAACAATATTAATTGGTATAATGATTCAATATTAAGTACTGTAATTCACACAGGACAGCAATATACACCTTTGGATACAGCCGTTGGAACATATTCATACTGGATAACTCAAACCGAAGGTGTTTGTGAAAGCTCTGCGGTAGAAGTTATTTTTGATGTCTTAGAATCACCACAAACCCCGGTAGTTAATAATCAGACAGTATGTTATGGGTTTCCTGTTCTTCCATTTGTTGCTAATGGCAATGGTGTAATTAACTGGTATTCTGATTTATTACTAACGAACCTAATTGCAACAGGTGATACTTTAATTAGCAATGAGACTGATATAGGTATATATAAATATTATGTAAATATTTTAGATACAAATAATAATTGTTTAAGTGAAACAAAAACCGTTACATTGATAATTATGTCGGCACCTTATTCTGAAATAAATAATGATACTACGATATGTTCGGGAGATTTTGCTGGGCTTTATGTAGAAACAGCAACTACAGCCACTTTTCTTTGGAGTACAGGTGCTACTACACAAGATATTTCGGTAAATCCTATTCAGACGACTCAATATTATGTTACAATACAAAATGCCTGTGGTATAGCCATAGATAGCACTGTTGTATATGTAAATCCTTTACCTAATGCATTTGCTGGTTCAGATACATCTATTTGTAAAGGCGATAGCGTTACTTTATATGCAATTGGGGGTGCATATTATTTATGGAATATTGGTTATGATAATGACAGTATAGTTGTTTCACCAGCAGTATCTACAAATTATATTGTAACAGTTACTGATATCAATTCTTGTTCAAATAGTGATGATGTTAATGTGGAGGTGTATCCATTGCCTCAAATTAATACAAGTGGAGATTCATTAATTTGTGAAGGATATTTTACAACACTTATAGCAAGTGGGGGGAGTTCATATTTATGGAATACAGGAGATACAATGTCAGAAATTCATGTTAATCCACATATTAATCAAAATTATACAGTAACGGTATCTAATATTTACGGTTGTGAGGGTACTTCACAATTATCTGTAAGTGTTAGTCCTGCACCAGTTATTACAATATCTGGTGATTTTGATATTGAAAAACCTGTTTTAATAGGGCAATTATTAACATTTACAGCTTTACCTGATATATACGATTTATATAATTTTTATATCAATAATAATCTCGAACAATCCTCACTATCAAATACTTTTGTGTCGAATTTGCTAAATAATACCGATATTGTTACAGTTATAGCTTATGAAAATGAATGTCCAAGTTTAACAGACAGTATAATTATAAAAGTTAAGGAAGTTCCGAATGCATTTACTCCTTTCAATAAAGATGGGAAAAATGATATATTTGCTGAGGGAACAGATTTGACAATTCTTAATATATGGGGGCAGCTATTATATAGAGGAACAGAAGGATGGAACGGTGAGTACAAAGGTCAAAGAGTTAATCCAGGTACATATTATTATATAATTACAATTAATACGGGAACTCAGTATAGTAAGATATTTACTGGTTCAGTAGTGGTATCGGACAGATAAAAGAAGCAATAATGAAAAAAATTGGGTTATTGTCTGATACACACGGATTTTTGTATGAGGGCTTATTTAAATTTTTTTCTGATTGTGATGAGATATGGCATGCAGGTGATTGGGGTTGTTTAAGTATTTATGATGCCTTATCAGCATTCAAACCTATAAGGGGTGTTTATGGAAATATAGATACCTCAAAAATAAGACACATATTACCTATGAATTTGCAGTTTTGTATTGAAGATGTTAATGTTTTTATGACTCATATTGGTGGTTATCCGGGAAAATATGATAGAAAAGCAATAAATGAAATTATTAAAAGAACACCAAAACTTTTTATTTGTGGACATT
>CAZVOS010000117.1:0-7547 GCA_964628845.1 uncultured Bacteroidales bacterium
CTGATGTACTTATGTTATAGCTCTCATCAATACAAACAGTATCGTTACCACTATTACTTAAAACAAGTAGTGGTGGCTGGTTTATAACGACCATAAAACTGGTGTCGCATTGATGGCTGTCGGTAATGTTGATTGTATAATTACCTGCAGAGAGGTTATTTGCAGTTGTATCTGTACTGACATCAGGAAACCAGTTGTAGGTATAGGGGGGTGTGCCACCAGCATTACTGAATTGAATACTTCCATCCAGTCCGTTATAACACTGCACATCAGTTGAGGTGAAATTGAAACTTAATATCTCGGGTTCGCTGATGGTAAAAGAAGTGTCTGTTTCACAGTTATTACTGTCTTTAACAGTGAGATTATAGGTGTCGGCACATAAGGTATTCAGCGATGAAACATTAGCTCCTGTTCCTGTTGGTGCCCAAATGTAGGTGTAGGGTAAAGTACCTCCGTTTACAATAGCATGGGCCTGTCCATCGCAACTGATGAAGCAAAGTGCATCGGATGTGGTAAGCGATAATGTCAATGCTTCAGGCTCAGTTAAGATATAATTATCGGTAGCACTGCATCCGTTATCATCAGTAACTGTTAAATAGTATGTTACATTGGGCAATAAGCCCGTAGCTGTTTGTGTTGATTGTGGCGGACTTGTACTCC
This sequence comes from uncultured Bacteroidales bacterium, assembly GCA_964628845.1. Lineage (GTDB taxonomy): Bacteria > Bacteroidota > Bacteroidia > Bacteroidales > PXBB01 > JAKIYU01. Next base: position 661 of record CAZVOS010000117.1, read on the forward strand.
AGTTAAAAGAATAAGGATATAATCCATTGGATGGGTTTGCAGTAATGGTTCCATCATCAAAACCTTTACAAGTGATATTTGTTAGTGTATGAGAAATTAACGGATTGTTATTAACAGTTACTATGACATCATCAGTATTTGAACAGCCATTATTATCGGTAACGGTAACTGTATAAGTGCTTGTATTATTTGGGAATGCAACAGGATTTATGATGTCATGAGATGTTAAACTCGAAGTAGGCGACCATACATAAGTAATACCTCCTGATGCATTTAATTCTGTGCTATCGTTACGGCAAATTGCTATATCGTTACCAGCATTTGCAGGCGGTAGCTGATTTACAGTTACAACCACATCATCTGTTTGAGAACAGCCGTTATTGTCGGTTACTGTTACAGTATATGTTGTAGTGTTTGGGGGTGATACATAGGTTGTAACTGTTGTTGCATTATTGCTCCAGTGATAACTTATACCTCCACTTGCTGTTAACAAAGCTGAATCTGCATAACAGATAGTGTCATCCAATCCTGCATTTGCAATGGGTAAGGGTAATACAAGAATGTTAACAGTGTCTTTAGTTGTACACGAAATCCTGTTTGTTGTTAAAACGTATGTTGTTGTTATTGGAGTACTGCCTGTATTTGTAGGTGTATATTGAGGTTGTGCACTATTTGGATTATTTAAACCCGTAGTAGGTTGCCACTGATATGTGTAATTGTTGATGGCTGGCACTCCTAATAGTGTAGCTTGTCCTGAGCATAAAGTGTCATCGGGCCCTGCATTAATTAATGGTATAGGAACATATATCTGCGATGGATTACATACACACCAATTTAAGGTGGTATCAATATATATTATCATGTTGCACGATTGTCCTGCTGTTACATTGAATTGTGAGTTTAAATTAGTTGTGGAGTTGGTATCAATTAAAATATTAAGCGAATCAACATGTAATAATATATCAGCAGAAGATAATATATGATTGTTTTCAAAGTCGTTATAATAACTGATATACAGTTTATGATTTGAAAAAATAGCTTCTCCGTTATTGTTTATTGAGTAATTTACATGGATGCTCTCACCTGTTGTTCCGTTAGGTACAGCATAAGCAGAAGCATTTGATAATGATAAAAATGATTCATATACATAAATGGGAACCATAGCATTACCTGTATTTACTTTAATACCGCAACTTTGACCTAAGAGTTGACAATAAAGATTTCTGGTACTGAAGCTTGTAGCTTCCAAAACTAAAATACCACAAAATGTTGGTACTGGCTCTCCATAATAATTAATTTCAAAAATTATACTATCCCCGGCTGCCGTAAACTCAGGAAGTTGCCAGGCAAGATATTGTTGGTTATTTAATATGAAAATAGTAGGAACAGGGTTAACAGGTGCATTATATACAGGAATGAAAGAATTTGGCAAGTAATATATGCCTTCAGGTAATTTGAGTATAATAGAGTCAGTATTACCGACAAACAAAGGCCCATTATTAACGATTTTAATATGCAGCATGGTATTATTATCTGCGCAGGGAGACACATAAGAAGTATTTATAATGATATCTGTCAGATAGGGCTCTGTTGCTCCTGTTATTGCCAGTTCAGACGACATGGATATTTCCTGCCCTGTATTATAACCGCAGTGACTTTGACCATGAAAATTAAAACCGATAACACTGCCAGAAGTGTAATAGCAATCGGTTATTACCTTAAAAGTAATTTTAACATTATTGTAATTTGTATCTAGTATGCCTTTTAATCCATGAGTGCCAATTTGTGAATTAATAGCAGATATGTCCCACATCCATTGCGTACCCCCTATATTAACAGGATTGGATATAGTTATAAATGGAGAACCATTAGGATAACTGAGTTCAGATGTGCCGGGAATTATTGTAACACCTGCTGGAAGAATGACTTTTAATTTAAGATGATATGCGGTTCCTAACTGAATGTTGATACCTTCAACAAGATAACTTGTTGTATCGCATAAATCGACGGTAGTCATTGGACTGGTTATATGGGCGATGAGATTGGGAATTTGTGGGGCCAGACTTAATAAAAGTTTTTTTGTAGCACATGGATAGTCATTAAAAGTAGCAGGGTAGCCCGCATTGCAGTTCCATCCTGCATGCACCCACATCTGACTTGGAAGACACGAGCTATATGTGGCCTTGATTCTAAACTGACGTGTAGAATTGCCGGGAAGTATCCCAATTTGATATATAGTACCAACAGCCGGAATAATCACATTACTGTCAAGGTCAAAAACTTCTAGTATTGTAACACCTGTGCTTTGGTCGCCCGAAAACCATGTGTTCATGGCATTGATATTAGTAATATTTGAGAGCGAGATGTTCCAGCTTACCTCATTATTATAGGCAAGAACAGATGGTAGATTTGATTGAAGAAAAATATTGGGACCCTGATATGTTATAACATCATGGGTCGATACATTAGATATGTTAGCAGTATTTGAATTAAACAGATAATTGGTAGTGGCAAAATCCCATAAGTATGTAATTGGTGAAGCCACATTTTGAACCACATTGCATGTGGGTGCCAAGGTAAATTGTAATGTGCCATGAAATCCATCATCGCTTAATGGTAAGGTGCCTCCAAATGTTTCAAAATAGGGCTCTACTAAAAAATCAAGGGTATCTGAATTGGGATTGACAGGTGTTAATGGAATCCAAGGAGAAGTGTTTGTAACAATCGTTCCTGCTGTTCTTACCTGATTAAATTGTGCTGAAATAAATTCATAACCAGAAGGTACTACAGCACGTAAACGGTATATATGTGCCCAGTTCCTGTATTCATAGGGAAATAAATTGCCTCCTCCATAATTTTGACAACAAGGACCTATACTTAAATAATAATTCTGGCTGCATGTTACTGTATTGCATGTATTTATAATATTACTGTTGGGTCCCCAGTTGGTATAATAATAACTCACTATTGAAAAACGTCCTTCATAATTATTACACGAAAATCTCTCTGCAGGAGAAGGGCTGGCTACATTACTCACATAGATGTCATTATTGATAAAACAATCAAATACCGAACCTCCTGCATTTGAATTTACAATATAACGCACTTTGAAACTAATAGAATCATCATTATTCAAAGCAAATCCAGAGGGTAATAAACCCAATGAAACAAGCGTAACAGGACTTAAATCAAAATTAAATTTTCTTGTTGAGCCAGCATTAACTATCGAAGAAGTACTTACATTACAACTAATTACATTGCCAGTGGCATGCTGAAAAATTTCAAGGAAACCATCAATAAAACCTATTCTGTTGCCATTAGTTATGGTTGAAGTGGCATAGAAATAATTCCAAGAAGGGTTATTAACACTTGTTTTTATGATGCTTTTAAAAATTGTTGTTACTGTATCTCCAAACATTGCCCTGTCGGTTCTTATTTTATTAAAATCGAGTGTTGCAGGTGGTGTATCAGCCAAACCATCGTTGTTATTATCTGGTAAACCATAACTGCTGCGGTAAGTATCGAATCCTTTATTATTAAGTCCTTCGCAGGTAATAGGGCATACCACACCAATTTTAATATCCAGACACGAAACATTTGTTTCACAAGGGCAACTGCCCGATGTGGCATAATAGGATTTGATATTAATAATATTATCTCCTTCTATGCATCCAAGGTTTGCACAATTAGCAGTAAGGTCGAATTTTATAACTGCCTGATATAAATCCCATGGGGGATTGTTGTTGAATAAGGCAGTTAAAACGTTGCCACTTACTGTTACAGATGTCGGACTCCATGTTTGTGTCCCATTATATCTGATTATAACAAAATTACCGGCATAAGTCAAACAGGGAGGGAGTGTTACTACAAATTTCCAGTATCGACCTGTAGTATTTGGATAATTATTGCCATAACTTGAAAAAACAAAACTAAAATTTTTTGTCTCCCCCGTTGAAATATAGGATGGCGATAAATTGTTTGCAAGTTCACCATAAAGTTGCCTATAGCTATATCCTGTTGTTATTGGAATGGTGTATGAATTTTCGCAGATGCTCTTATAAGTACCCTTATATGCCCAGCCAGACAATGTTCTTGTGCCTCCGCACATATCCGAGCAGCAATTATAATAGTTCCACCTGATTATTACAGTATCACCTGAATTAATCTTCGGAATACTTAGATATACTCTCCCTTTTGGATTTGCAGGCAAACAATAATGTGAATTGGTTGCAAAGGTTTGTGTTGGCGTAATGCTTACTGGTGTAGCAGAATTTAATTGAAGTGTAAAACTGTTTGGGTCAATATTTGAGCGCATGCCATTGTTATAGGTTGTTCCTGTTGTTTGAAAAATATCAAGAAATATATCGTAGGCATCTCCCTGTCCATTATTTATTATTCTCACACTTGGCTGATTGGCATACGTTGAACCAAGACAATAGTTGACATTGGGTGTAGTTGTAAAGATTAAGTTTGGTGTAAAATTAGGGAATACGACATTGGCTGTGGAAATTGAGTTCTGACATATCTGTCCCTGACACCCCCATTTAACTTCATAATCGGAAAAAACAGATACACAATTCAATATCTCAATAGTTTCACAGATTGTAATGACTTCAGCATTTTCAAAAAGATTGTCTAAATTTCCAATGGTGGAAAAATTACTGCCACTAAGATAAACTGTTTCTGTGTTGCCCGATGAACTCCATGTGCCTATGGAAACACTGTTCACTTTAATCCCATTACCATGTGTATGTGTAAAGCTAAATTGGCTTAATTCACCAAAGCCACCATTTGTAATGGTGATACAACGCGTAAATACATCCCCTATATCCCCTGAATAAGTCTGATTGGTAATGGAGATTATTGATAAATTGGGTTGTTTTACAAAATAAAGATAGCTTAAATTAAAATCGTATGAAGATATGTTGTTGTTGGTTGTATAATTTACTCTCGTCTCTACACTTACAAGATTGCCTTGTGAAATATAATCCATCAACTGACAATTGGCAGAAATACTAAAGGATATATTTTTTTGTCCCTGTGATGGCAAATCAGCAAGTGTAAACTCGGGCTCATTTAAAACCGATACATTAAATTCAACTGCCCCATTTATTGAACTGCTAACATAATTAATACCAGCAGGCATTATGACTTTCAATTTAACATTCGACATGTTAAATGGAGATGGATTAATAATCTCTACATTAATATTCTGTGCAGCTCCACATATTGTTATACTGGCAGGCAACTGCGTGTTTACAGTTATCATATTGCCCTGCCCGTAAGTATAGCATGATAAAATTATTGCAAAAAACAGTATTAAAAACTGTTTCATCTTTTTATTTCATTGATATCTAAACCCCTCTTATATTTAATGAGAACGGATAATTTTTTCGGTAATTACTTTATCATCAAATTCAAATTTAATAAAGTACATACCAGGGATTAATCCAATTTCCGAAGCACCAATAGTATAAGTATATATCCCTTCATTTTGATTCTCGTTAAAAACAACATCTTTTACTCTTTTACCTAAAATGTCATAAATACCAACGGTTACCTTAAATCCTTTATTAAGCTCATAAGTTATATTAATATCATTCTTAAAGGGGTTAGGGAAAACGGTATAGTTAAACATAGAATTTTCTGTTTCATTAATGTTTGTTAAGGAATTCTCATTGCTGTTAACTAATAGTTTATCATTAATATAACATTCTTGTGTGAGTTTAGTTTCTCCATGCGAAAAACGTTGTTCGGTAATGATGCATGAAATAAGTGGATATCTTTCATCGTGTGAATACCAGAGGTATTTGTAAGTGTCAACCTCTGCCACGCTGCACATAGATACTTGTGTTGAACGTGTAAACTGTTTGATTCTTATGACATTCTTTATCTTGTTACCTGGTAATTTTATTAATCCATAAGCATCTGCTTCAACAGTATATTTCCCTGAAATATCAATTTGATAATTGGTGTTAAAGAATGCTGTACCTTCAAATTCTCCATCAAAATAATCCTCATACATAAATGGATAAATCATCCTTTTTAGTGGCTTTTCATAATTAAGCTCATACTTATCAGCAATCACTCCTAGCTGTTCGTAAAGTTTTTCAGTTAAATTGAAAAAATGACTCTTCTCATCTTCATAAAGTACGATGTTTGGCTTAAAAGTAAATTTATTTAAATCATTTTTGTCAGGATTTTTTTGCTCACTGATAACAGTTTTATTTAATGGTTTAAGGGAAGTAAAATCCCATATAATATCTTTTCCACCAATACCAGGTTCAAAAAATGAAATTTCAACAAAATTTATCACATCACCAGCAATAGGTGCATGTGTGTTAAAATTTATTACTGTTTGGGATAATGCATTAAATAGTATGAAAAATGTGGATAATAAAATAAACGTTATTCTTTTCATAGATAATATTTTTTAAGTTTTTTCAAAGATAATAAAAAAAAATGTCTTATGCAATAGACAAATGTTAAAAAAATAAAAATATTATTATTGATGATATTACCATTTTAAATTCCAAATCCTTGTTAATATTAACCAATTAATTTAAAATAATTTTTTTTTAAATATTGTAAAATACCTTTATATTATTGTTTATTATATATATTATATTATCCATAATAAATGAATTATTTGTATTTTTGTATTTTAAAATCTTTTTATTAAATAAGTACTTATGAAAAATTTTATTATAAAATCTTTTTATTTAAAATTTGTTTTGTTCTCACTGTTGTTACAAATGATATTTTTTATATCATACTCTCAAACACAATCTTACATCAGTAATTCAGGAGCATATATTATCATTAAGGATGGTGCTTATGTGAAGCAGCTTGGAAATGATGGGGCTGTTTACATTGAAACAAATAAT